>CACORA010000043.1 GCA_902629495.1 Planctomycetaceae bacterium | reverse complement strand
GCCCGACGGGCATTTTCATCATGAAGTTGCTCCACCGCAGCTTCAATATCCATTGCTCCCAAATCGCCATCGATCCGATCGCGCAGACTCACCGTTCCGGCTGCCTCGTCTCGTGGACCGCAGACAACCATCATCGGGATTAATTCCAATTGTGCTTTTCGAATTTTGGCACCAAGTTTTTCAGCTGCGACATCAAGACCAGTCCGCAAGCCTGCCGCTTTCAATCGTGCCTCAACGGTCCGTGCGTAGGCCTCACTCTTGTCACTAACAGGCAACACACGCACCTGCTCTGGTGCAAGCCACAACGGAAATGCTCCCGCAAAATGTTCTATGAGAACACCCACAAATCTCTCCAGACTCCCCAGCGGTGCACGGTGAATCATCACCGGCTGATGTTTCGCATTGTCTGCTCCAATGTACTCAAGATCAAATCGTTCTTTACTCGGGAGATTGTAATCGAGCTGGACGGTCCCAAGCTGCCACTCCCGACCCAGTGAATCGTTCACCACAAAATCAATCTTTGGCCCATAAAAAGCAGCCTCTCCCGGCTCTGGCTCACACCCCGGCAGATTCATGCGGCGGGCCACACGTTCGATTGCTGCCTCTGCTTCATCCCACCTCTCAGGTGGGCCAACGTATTTGTCGCTGGCCTGATCACGAAATCCCAGCCGCACTCGAAAATTATCAAATGCAAGACTTTCGAGGACCTTCAGCGTGAACTCAATACACCCTTCCACCTCTTCCTCAACCTGCTCGGGGCGACAAAAAATATGGGCATCATCCTGAGTAAAGCCACGAACACGAGTCATGCCCCCCAATTCACCAGATTGCTCGTAGCGATAGACGGTTCCAAACTCTGCCAGACGGAGAGGAAGATCTTTATAGCTATGTGGGCGGGACTTATAGATCATTGTGTGATGCGGGCAATTCATTGGCTTCAGGAGATACTGTTCATCCTCATGCATGACGATCGGCTTGAATTGGCTATCTGAGTAGTACGGATAGTGGCCTGATATCTTGTACAGATCAACTTTACCGATGTGCGGTGTGTACACAGGCTCGTATCCACGTGCAGCCAGTTCATCACGAACAAACGACTCAAGCGTAGCTCGCAGTGTGGCACCTTTTGGCATCCACAGTACCAACCCAGATCCAACAAGTGGGCTGGTTGTAAACAGATCAAGCTGTTTCCCGAGTACTCGATGGTCTCGCTTCCGTGCCTCCTCCATCGCTGCCAGGTGCCTGTCGAGATCTTTTTGAGAGAACCAGGCAGTGCCATACAGCCGTTGGAGTTGGGCATTCTTTGAATCCCCTTTCCAATAGGCTCCGGCAATGTTCGTCAATTTGAATGCCCCAATACATCCGGGACTGGGAACATGTGGGCCACGACACAGGTCCACAAATTCACCCTGTCGATAGAAGGAGAGGGTTGGGTGTTCTGCGAGTCCGGTTTCAATATGCTCTGCCTTAAGAGGCTGGTTCAGACCTTTGACAATTTCAACAGCTTTTTCACGAGGAACCTCAACCCGTTCAAAGACTTCATCTTCTTTGATGATTTTTTTCATCTCCGCTTCGATGGACTGGAGATCTTCATCCGTCAGTGGGCGTTCCGCTCGCATGTCATAGTAAAAGCCATCACCAACGGTAGGGCCAAAAGCAAGTTCCACATCCTTGAAGAGACGCATCACGGCTCGAGCCATCACATGGGCGGCTGAATGACGCATGACCGGAAGGGCTCGCGGGTCACCAACGCGAAGCGGTTCAAGTGGTACCTCACCCTCATCGGGAAGAGGAGCATCAAGACCAACAGTCTTGCCATCGAGCACTGCTGCAATGATGGCATTCTTTTTTTTTGTTTTTTTCTGTCCAGCCTTGCGCTGAAGCTCTTCAAAAATATGAGCCACTCGGGCGGGTGCGGCATATTCGTGGGTGACACCGTCTGGAAGACATACTGTGGGCATAATAATAAGGACCGTTAGTTCTGACTCGGTGTGAAAGGGAAGAAACGGAAACGGAGGTCAAGAAACCCCTTTCATCTCCGGTAAAAGTGACAGTATGACTCGTCAGAAAGCATCGACAAGGGGATTCTTCCCCGCAGCAAGAATGCCGCTTGACTGTTACTCCTGATGGGGCAAGATTCACTTGAGCAATCACCGGGCGATTAGCTCAGTTGGTTAGAGCACCAGCTCGACAAGCTGGGGGTCATAGGTTCGAGTCCTATATCGCCCACTGCATTTTCTCACAACACCCTTTTTTCTAGGCGTTTTACTTTTTCTTTGATTTCTGATGTTCGCTAATGCGACTAGATAAGTTGTGATAGTAGATGACAAGTCGCAAAAGTAGTTGCAAATCAAAAGTAGTCGCAGTCTCTTAAGAGGCCGGTATTCTTCGTTCTAGACCCGAGGCCTATTGGCTCGTCAGGAAATGTCCTCATCATTCAGAGGCATGAAGGCCTGTAACATAAAGAGGCCTTCATCCAAAAATTTCTTTAAATTTTTGGGATGGACCCGTCCGCTGGAGCGGTGAAAAATGATTCCCCCGTTGATGGCATGGACGTTCCAGCCGGTATGAGCTTCGAAATAGTTCAAGAGTCGTGAGTCAAAGAATTGACGAATGGCGGTTTCATCTGGCCCCGTCAATCGGTACTGCTTAGAGAACTGGGGATGATCGTGGAAATCTATATCCCCTTCACCCGTCAAATGAGTGAACACTCCTTCTAAGGCTTTGTCGAATAAGCCTTCTGACGAAATGGAGAACTCTGGGATCTGTAACTGGTCTGATCCAAAGGCAACAAAGCTGAAATAGGCTCGATGTCTATCACGACCATCGTGGCAGTCTCCTATCATGACGTCGGTTTCATCAAACCGACCTTCCATGACATTCCTGACGTTTTTCGAGTGAAATCTGTGAAATCGAGTTAGAAAGGCGTCTGCGTTCGATGACTCAGCTGATTTGAAAGACAAGCCCAATGCTTTGGCTGGCCGACTGAGGGTCATCATTCTCAGCGTTTGGCTGACAATAGAGATTACCAGTCCACCAATGAGAACCACCCCAAGGACAAGTGGAAAACCACCCACATCCATCAGATATTGAATCGATTTGTATAGAAATTCGTAGACCTCAGACTTCAACCAATCGATCAAAGTCGTGATGCGCTTGAAAAGGGTGGCATCCATAATAGAAACGCTCCTTGTGATTTGCCGTTGGAAAACTTAACCGTCATCATCATGCCCATCAGCTCCATCCGCAGGTCTCTTCTTTCGAAATCAACTCAAAGAGTATGAGACAACAGGCGGAAATAAGAGCAAATTCGTCTGTCTAAAGAAGTAACAATCGGCAATAGTAGTTGTAAAACTAGTCGTACCTTTAACAGATACCTTGTTTTGTAGGATTGTTGTGGGCCTATATCGCCCATTACCCTCCTTCGATAAGCTTCGGGACGCAAGACGTTTTGAAGCTTTTTTTGTTTTCCAGCCGTTTACGCCTCCGCACGTCCAAGCCGGTCGACGATGGACTTGATTTCAGTAAGTGCCTTCTCTCTTGCCTCTCCCTTGAGCCTCTCCGTATCGACCATCACGTAAATGCCCTCGCCCTCGTGTCGGAGCACACGTTTCTCGTGTTCGAAATCCTGAAAGATATTTGTTACGGCGAAAGGACGGACATCACGGCTAATACCCTTCGCGACGAGACTTGGCCTTTCTTCGACCTCGACGATGTCCTTCACATGAGCGTATGTCTCGTATGAAATCAGAATACCGTCAGGGTCTGCCTGAGTTTCCAGACGAGCCGCCAGGTTTACTTCGCCACCAATAATGGTGTAGTCCATGCGTTCATTTGAGCCAAAGTTGCCGACATTACAAAATCCAGTGTTGATGCCGATACGCATCTGCAGAGGCTTGGTGAAACCCTTGGCTTTCCATACTTCTTGCAGGTCACGCATGCGCCGCTGCATGGCGATGGACATGCGCACACACAACCGTGCATCCTCGACAACGCCCTTGCTCCGTGGGTCGCCGAAGAAAAGCAGCATCGCGTCACCGATAAACTTGTCGATGGTCGCTCCGTATTGCAACGCGATTTGGGACATCTCGGAGAAGTACTCGTTGAGAATGTAGGCGAGATCCTCAGGCTGTAGGTCGCCAGTCGTCTGGGTGAAGTCTTTGATGTCGCTGAAGAAGACTGTCAGCTTCTTACGATCCGTTCGAAGCACCACATCCGAGGCACCCGAGAAAATGTTTTCATAGACTTGCGGCGAGAGATACTTGGACAGCTTCCTCGAAAGACCATTGAGCATAGTGTTCTTATCATCTAGTTCCTTGTTCGCCGCCTCGGCTGTATCTCTCGACTCCCTGATCTCTTGTTCTGCCTTCCGTCGCTCCTCTTCGTACCTCTGCGACGCAACCATGCTCTCGCGGAACACCTCCACGGCTGCCGCCATCTGCCCGACTTCATCGCGCCGCCCCGTCTCGGAGACAGCCACGTTTACGTTCCCGCCCGCGAGCTCTCGCATTGCGGCAGTCATGGATCGCACTGGCAGTGCAATCCCCCGACCGATCAGGCTGCCCACCAGGATCCCCAGTGCGATAGAAAGAAGGGAGACAACCAGCGCAAAGATAACCGCCCGCTCCATGGCGGCCTCGGCCTTGGGTCCCAGAGAGTCCTGCTCGGCCTTGATCTCTAGCTTGAGATTCTCGACTAGCTTGGCAACTTGGGGACCAATGCGGTCAAGGCTCTCTTGGATGATCTGGTTGCGCTCGTTGATGACTGCATGGACTTCTTCGAAAGCACTCAAGTAGGCCTCGTAGTTCCGTCGCGCACTCCAAGCCAACTCCCGACGACGGGGATTTTCCAGACTCTTTTCGAGCTCCGCCTGAGACTTCTCCAACTCCTTGAACTCCGCGAGCACTCGCTCGTAGGATGCCTGATCGTTTTGAATCAGGAAGCGCTGTGCATAGAGCCGCGCCAGCAGCAGATTGCGAAGCGCCATCCCCCCGAGATAGGCCGCTTCAACGTCGGCATCCGCATTCGCGCTGAGCATGATCGCGGTCAGATTCCGCTCGGTTTCCGGTCCGATCACGTTCAACTTTTTCTTCACCAGTACGTTGCGCTCCTCTTGTTTCCTCGTCACCACTTCAAAATCAGCGATGTAGGTACTCAACTCTTCCTGCAAGCTGTTGAGCGCGTCGAGAATTTGAGGGTTCTTGGTAAGTTGTCTGGCCTCTTCTATCATGCGGATCGTCAGCTCAGCGCGATCGCGCACTCCTTGGATGTTCTCCTCGCTGGCTTCTATGACAAAGTTTTTGGCGTAGATGCGCGTCATCAGCATGTTGGCCTGGATTCGACCTTCCGCGTTGGTTTGGCGGGCCAGGGCGCGGTACTGTTTGAAAATCGTGTCGGCCTGGATGAGGCTGTACACGCCGAAGGACGCGATGCTCAAGAGGAGCAGCAGGATCACGCCGAAGCCGACGAATACTTTGATCGAGATCCTGGCGTTCGTAAGGAAGCCCATGCCTCTGCCTCTGTTTCTACTATGAGGATTTAAGGATAGGAGGGTCAACGGCCTTTCGCAAGCGTCTCGCCCACCTCCAACAGCCGGACAGTCGTATATGCGGAGATTGCCTCGAACGCATGGTCGTCTACCAGAACGATCAGCATGTTCGGTCTTTCCGCTCCAGCACTTACAAAGTGAGTGGAGGCCAATGCTATTGCTAGAGCCAAGTAAAATACGTTCATGACGATTCCCCCTTGAATTCGATGGTCACGAAATAGGCGACGCCGTCATTTCCATCACCAATCAGCGCCGTATCGAGATCGGCATCACCCGCTTTCAGATCGAGGGTAAAGCTTGCGCAGGTATCCTCCGGCGTCACCGCCTTTTCAACAGTCTGCCCGGCAATCGACATACGGACTTTTTCAATATGAAAGGTGCCGACGCTTCTGTGGCCTTCGCCCAGAGTCATGCCGGTATAGAGTGGATAACGCGAAAGCGTAAAAGTGTATGTTCCATCACGGGCAATGGTTACCTTATATGGCCCATGCGCTTGCTCCAGTTTTTCACAATCGCCTTGCCCGAATGCCTGCCCGCTCGAGATGCCTTGAGTCCAATAGACATCCTGACTGGTAAGTTCCTGCACCGACGCATGCGGATCGCCGATGATAAAGCGGACCGGCTCCTGAATAAGTGGTTTACCAATTGCGTGATAGACATCAAACTCTGATTGCAGTTTTTTGACAATGTCTGGGTACTCCGCTGCAACATCGTTTTCCTGCATTTTGTCTTTTGAAATATCGTACAGTTGCGTGTTGGCAATCAGTCGCCAATGTTTCCAGATCACGCAGGTCTGGTTTTCACGCTGATCAATCTTTTTTGGGTTGTAGTAGTAAAAGAAAATCGGGCGATCGTCTTCTTCCGGATTCAGCGGAGAAGTCAGGTACGGCTTAAATGAACGGCCAGAGAATTCAACGTTTCGAGGTATTGGAAGTCCACATAGATCCAGCATTGTCGGATAGACATCCTGAATCGATATCAGCGTGTTGTTATTGACTCCAGGGGTGCCGATGTTTCCTCCGGTCCAGCGAAGATAAGAAAAGACGCGGTGCCCACCCTCTTCCTGTGAACCTTTTTTGCCGCGCATGCCCATGTTCCAGTAGTCCGGTGTTCGTGAGATGGATGCGCCTTGTACCCCATCGTCAGTCGTCATCAAAATGATGGTATTCTCATCCACACCCGTTTCTTTGAGGCAGGCCAGCAGTCGCCCCATATTTTCATCAAGGTTGTCGATCATGCCGTAGAGGATCGCCAGCTTTTCATCGATGCCGTTGTCCACATGCTTCTTTGAATACTTTTCAGCTACCTTGAGTGGAAGGTGAGTGATGTTCGGTGCCAGATAAACAAAAAAGGGTGCATCCTTTTTCTCACGAATAAAACGCATGGTTTCGTTAAAGAAGACATCCGTGCAGTAGCCTTCAAACTTTTCTGGCTTTCCGTTGCGGTAGTAGGTGTCGTCGAAATAGTCGTTGCCCCAGTAGTCCGCAATCTGGCCGACCCCACCGCAACGCAACCCAACCACATCGTTAAAGCCCTGATCCTGTGGAGCCATTGGCCAGTTGTCACCGAGATGCCATTTCCCGTAGTGCGCCGTGGCATAGCCATTGTCCCGGAAAGCCTCCGCAATGGTATAGACATCACCACGCATCATGGTGCGGCCGAGGCTGGTCCGCCATGCACCGGTATGCTCTGCATACTGGCCCGACATCAGCCCGGCGCGTGACGCTGTGCACATCGGCATCTGATGAAAGTTGCTTAGACGTATACCCTCGGTAGCCAGAGAATCGATATGCGGGGTAGTAACATACGGATTGCCCTGATATCCAATATTGTTGCCCGTATCATCCGTCATGATCACAATCACGTTCGGCTGTTGCGCTGAAGCCGTACCGGCAATGGTCGTTAGTAGGAAGCCCAGCACGATCAGTTGCCTATCCATCTGTTTATTCCTCTGCAGGGTTGATTCATAAGCTGACGTTGAGGACTACAACTATGAATCCTCAACCAGTTAAACGCTGTACAGAGTATTTGAACATAATCTGCGAAGCGCACGCAGAGTCGTAAGGTTATTGAGCTGGGATGTGTACATCCCATATCGCTCAGGACCCAACCTCGCAACGTCCTGTAAACAGTTTTGTCTACAGAATTTTCTTTTGATATTCCGTTTGATTTTGTTGGGAACGGTTCAATTGGTGTCGGAATTTTTTGGTGGCAGGAGTGGTTCTGCGTTGATCTTCGGCAGGAAATCCGCCAATCGCTTCTTGGTGGCCGCGTAGCGATCCTCCGACACTAGGTTCGTCCATTCATGGGGGTCATTCTCGTGGTCATACAGTTCTTCGCTGCCATCCGCGTACTGAATGTAGCGATATTGATGGGAACGCACTGAGTGATTGTTTTTACCTTGCGTAGTGATGGCCATCCGTTCGGTGACTGCGTCTGGATTGATGAGCAGGTCGACGAAGCTTTGGCCTTCGAGTTTTTGCGGAGGACTCTTGAGTCCGCAAAGTTCAACCAGTGTTGGGTACAGGTCAAGCAGGCTAACAGGATCATCACATCGTGTGTTGGGTTTTGTGTGCTGAGGTGAGAAGACAATGAGCGGTACACGCGTTGTGTTTTCCCACAATGCGAACTTTTCCCAGTGCTTTTTTTCTCCCAAATGATAGCCGTGGTCTCCCCAGAGAACGACGATCGTGTTGTCGGCAAGTGGCCCATCGTCCAGTGCAGTGAGAAGTTCTCCGACCATGTCGTCCGCAAAGGACAGTGACGCAAGGTAGCCCTGGACAGCTTTTTTCCATTGTTTGTTGGCAACAATCCACTCATGCCATTGGCTTTTTATCAATTGTTGCGCTGCCTCGGGAAGATCAGCGACATCCTGATCGAGATGTTTGGGAAGCTGTATGGAATCGAGGGGAAACCGGTCGAAGTATTTCTGGGGCGCGTACCACGGAACATGAGGACGATAGATTCCCACTGATAGAAAAAGTGGTTTCTCATGTTCTGTGGCAAGTTGTTGTTTAGCCCACTGCACCACTTTTGCGTCAGCCATCTCGGCATTAGGAATGGGAAGCGGTGACCAGTCGAAGTGACCCCCGTAAAACTTCTTGCTGCTGTTGACAGGCCATTTTGCGGGAACACGCTCGGGAGGCATCTGTTGGGTCAGTGAGGGGTAATAGTCGTCCCATGCTTTCGGGTCGCTGTACCCTGAAAGATACTTGGGGTCGAAAAACGTGTGGGCATGAAAAAGTTTGCCGGTGCCAAGGGTCTTGTACCCGCTGTTCTTGAAGTGTTGCGGTAAGTGTACAGCCGTATCAACAAGCGAGGTCTTGCGCCAATCATGCGCGTTCTGATAAATGCCCGTGGTTGATGGACGAAGCCCCATCAAAAGACTCGTGCGGGAAGCATTGCAACCCGGAGCTGTGCAGTGAGCGTTGGTGAATAACAGGCCTCGTTCAGCCAGTTTGTCCATGTTTGGGGTGAGCGCCTGAGGATGACCACCTAATGCACCAACCCAGTCATTCAGGTCGTCGACCGCAATGAACAGAATATTCCGAGGTGAAGCAACTGTTTCAGCTTGCAGTTTTCCAGAAAACAGTGCCGTGACAGCACCCATACTGAAGAACGTAATGAGCAAAAACCGATTCATAACAAGGACCCAAAAACCTCATGATCGATCATTACATAGTGGCTTATCATCATGACCTTGCCGAGTGTAAAAATTCTGAAATCAGTTCACAAAACAATTCCTCTTCAATCTGATACTTGTTTTGCAGCGGTTGCCGAGTCCTCTATCGCCTACTCGTTCCTCTCAAGACATCCCGGCATTCGAGAATGCATCAGCGCAATCCAAACCAGACGGGTTTCAATAAATCATACTGGAATTGTCTCTTAACCGAGATCAATCGACCTTTTCGTCCTTATCGAGTTCTCGGATGCGAATATTTTTCCAAGCGACACTGTAAGGACCGGTACCTGCCTTGATTGAATGCACCTGAAGTCCAATAAATCCGGAAGCATCCCGATCATCTCGATAGTCGGCAATGGGAGTTCCATTGACGAAGCTGCGAATTCGGTCGCCCTGAGCAATGATCCGAAAGTGATTCCATTGGCCCGGCTTGTAGATGGCCTGCTTCTCCTCGGCATTCACGTTTGTATCGAGCCAACGTGTTCGCCGACCTTCATCCCAAAAGTTTCCGGAACAACCATTCTCTCCGTTGGGAGTCTCACGAATCTCACATTGGTAGCCGTAGACCTCTCCCTTTTCCCGCATTCGATCGGGCTTGGATTCCTGCGGTGTATCCTCGCCATATTGGTGGCTTCGGATCTGAACACCTGAGTTCAATTTGGCGTCACAACGAACATCAAATTCCAATTCAAAATCGCTGTAAGGACCACGCGTGAGGAAGGTGTTCTTTCCTTCACCGGTCGTTCCGGTAATCACGCCATCCTTCGAAACGTAGGTTGCCCCACCGCCAAGCTTTTTCCAACCTTCGAGCGAGTCGCGATCGCTCAATGAGATCCATTCGCCTGCCGTGGCGAGCGAGACGCTTAAGAAAATGGTGGTGAACGCAAGAAGGGAACGCTTCATCATGAATCCTCTGAATTGGGGACGATAGTATTCGAACATCCTAACTCAATCACCTAAGAAAATAGGACGGACAACGGCACTTTAGCAAGTGACTCGTCTGTCAGGCAATGACACTCGGTTTTCGGTTGAAAAAGAAACGACCATACCTTATTTCGATGTTGCAGCTGCCCATTTGATTGCCTCAGTAATATGCTGCCTACCAAATGGTGTATCCAATGAACGGATGTCATGTCCGAGTTCTGTATAAAAGAATCTTCCACCTCCATTTTCATGAAGCCAAGCGACTGGGTGATCTTCACCCATCGCCCGACCGCCTCGTGTCTTGAAATGCTCTCGTACAGGCTCATAGGTTTTCTCATCAACTCTGAGAAGAACCTTGAAGCCTGGTACGTCTGTCACGGATCGTGTGTGATTTGTCCAATCTGCAGAATACTCAAAACGATCGGCCTGCCCACGAATAGTAGGATGATCCTCCATTGCAGGATCAACCATTACAGTTGCCTTCAAAAATTCAGAGTCGCTATTGAAGTCACATCCGGCTATCTCACCGAACCACTCCCATTCCGTTTGGCGCACAAGAGCTGCATGCAAGGCAACGATTCCACCACCTGACTGATACCAATTTTGAATCTTCTGTTGTTGCTGCTGATCAAAGAGGTTGGTGAGTTCGGTCGAATTATTAAGAACCAGAACATCGTAATGTTCGAGAATGGTTGAAATATCTTTGGGGTTTTCAGAAACATCGATCTGCATGCCAACATCATGAGAAAGACGGGCCAGCCAGCCACTCAAGGCAGCCGTTTCAGGGTGACGATACCAGCCTGTACCAGCAAAGACGAGAACGGAGCCGATACTCGTAGGGCTACGATCAGCCTTGTTCTCAGCCTTTTCATGAGCTGATACAAATTGCTCAAAACTTAAGAGGAACGCCAGGAAAATAGGTATTGCTCGTGCTCGCATAGATAAAGAAAACCTTCTTAATGATCTAACGCTTTATTGAATCAACAAAAGAGAACGCTGAACACATTGATTACGAGCAGTATGGTCTTCCCGAGACCGAAACATCAAATGGCTCTTGGAAAAAGAGTGACAGACCCAAGCCTCGAACCCTTCTCCACCCACCTAAGCATCAGCAACCATTTCCGCCGCTTTCCCAAAAGCTGATACACGCAGGGGAGACATACAAGTCATCTTTGTCTGCATCAACAGTTGCTATGCATCTACAGCCGCTAGAGACTTTTTCCCTGATGATTTGCCTTTTCCACCATGCCCTACGCTCCGCGGTGCATGGACCACATTCCATGCCAATCCAAGCTTTTCCATGGCCAGGATTATCCAATACGTCATGTCAAGTTCCCACCACTTATGGCCATGTGCCGCACTGCGTTGATATTTGTGGTGATTATTATGCCAGCCTTCACCAAAGGCCAGTAATCCAACCCACCATAGGTTCCTCGAATCATCCGTGGTTTCATAGTTTCTATAACCCCAAATGTGCGTGGCTGAATTTACAAACCAGGTGACATGAAAAACTATTACCATTCGGACAGCCAGGCCCCATAACAGCCAGGAAACTCCCGTGTCTGGTCCATCGATAAGCCAGCCAGATGCAAGCAAGGCACCACCAATCAGAAAGTGCCACAGTAAAAATGTTTTATGAAAAAAAACAGCTCCAGCATCATTGAGCAAATCCGGAGCCCATCGCTTACAGTGCGCCTTAATTTCATCAGCAGAGTGTTTTGGAAAAAGCCATGTCATGTGACTCCAAAAGCCACCTTCTCGTGGAGTGTGCGGGTCTCCTTCTTGATCACTGAAACGATGATGCTTTCGGTGATTGGCTACCCACACAATGGCAGAACCTTCACCTGATATTCCACCAACAAATGCAAAAAACCATCGCATAGGCTTGGACGTCACAAAACTTCCATGCGTCAATAGTCTGTGGTATCCCAACGTGACACCAAGGCAACCTGTCACCCAGTACAAAAACAGGCAAATAGCAAGTCCAGACCACGAAAAGTAAAACGGTGCAAATAAAGCTGCTACATGAATGCCACCGATCCAGATAAACGTTGGCCAATCGATGCCTTTTCCTAAGGCCACTTTACCGTCAAGTTTAGGCTCAACCTTTTTATCTTTCGATACTGAACCTTTTTGATGAGTCGTTTCAACATCAGGTTCATGGATAGCCGCTTCTCCTGATTCCCAAAGCGGGTCCGTCGAAGAGGCTAAGCTTTTTCTTTTTTCTTCCAACAGTGAACTTACAGGCATATTAATTCCAAACGATTATGTGTTTTCCTGAATTCTCAAGATAATGATGTACCCAACTGTTTCTAATAATCTTACCAATCGTCTGATTGCGACCATGCCAACACGCCAGAAAACAGCATAAAAAATGTCAAAGCTGCGTCAAAAATCTTGATCTCCCCAAAAAACCCACAGTTTTCTAGTCAATTTCGTTCATCACACTCCTGCTCTCGGCTGTGTAGTGAGAAGTCAGGTGTTCGCCAGCCAACGATAGAAAAACGCTGTTGGCTGTGCTTTTCATTGATTTCCGCTCTGTAACTCACAACCTCAACAACTTGTAGTTTGGAAGGCTCAGGGTCATCGAAGAAGCACGTTCGAAGACCAAAAGACCTTCGGCAGGTCTGTTCTTCTGTCATTGGTTTCATTCCGCACAAAACGACCGGAGGCATCAACAACCAGTGCATCTATCCTCAAACGGTAGCAAAAATCTTATTCGTAGCATCCCCAATCCTCATTTGTTTGTGGGGACTCGGCATGCTTCAC
>CACORA010000042.1 GCA_902629495.1 Planctomycetaceae bacterium | reverse complement strand
GGATGACGAGACAGTCTCAAGGAATTCTGGCTGGGTCGTCACTCGAGATATTCTTCCACGAAAATCTCTTGCTCCAGGGATACCCTGAGCATACGAGCAAGCAAATTTACGCATGAGCAAGGTGCCACGTTCTACTCCAAATCGCCGGCAGACAAGGTCATAGTGATGGAGCACGAGTTCTCGTTGTTCGTTCAAACTGGGATCAGGTCGTGGTGTTTCACCGCGAATCAATGCGGCGCACTGAGCAAAAATCCATGGTTTCGCGAGTGCCTCCCGAGCGATCATTACTCCATCAACACCCGTTTCGCGAAGACGATGGACTGCCGTTTCTGCCGAATCAATATCCCCATTTCCTACAACTGGTAGTCGTGAGACGCTCTGTTTGACTGCTGCAATGGCATCCCAATCGGCTCTTCCCTTGAAAAACTGCGAGGCAACGCGACCGTGTACTGTGAGACACGCTGCGCCAGCTTCTTCAACGCGTTGGGCTACCTCAACTGCAGTCTGGCACGTGTCGGCACATCCCAGACGAATCTTCGCTGTAACAGGTGTACCGTCACAGGCTTCAACTACACGTTGAACGATAGTTCCGACTCGTTCAGGATCTCGAAGTAACCACGAGCCGCTATGGGCCTTTGTTGTGACCTGACGAACCGGGCAGCCAAAATTGAGATCGACAACACTTACGGAAAATTCCTTGGCGAGTCGTCGGCCAACGCGAGCGAGATTGTCCGGATCATTGTCCCACATCTGAACTGCCAAAGGACGTGGTTCTTCTCGAACGCCCCACAATCGATCCGGGTGTTCACCGCGGTTCGTTTCCAGCCACATCGCACTTCGTGCGGCAATCATCTCCGTCGCCAAGAGGCCCGCTCCTCCAAATTCACGAACGACCTGTCGATACGCATAATTTGTGTATCCCGCCATTGGTGCCTGAAGGACAGGTGGATCAACAACGACGGGCCCAATATTCAGTGGGGATGGGCGACACTCGGAAGAGGCTGGTGCAATCATGGCAATGGAAACAAGAGTTCAAAAACGCATGATTTATGGGGTTGGTGTCTTAACAGGCGTTGAACCACTGGCTGGTGTGATAGCTGATCGCCATTGAATCGGAGTGCTGATAAGCATTGAAACAAAACGATCATCAGGGATTGTTGGATCGGCGACAGCCATGGCATATTCAGCAATATCCATGTTGTAAGCCAATGTCGCGGTAAGAAACTCTCGTTGTTGTGCAGCAAGAGCTGCTTGAGCTGAGGCTACAGATTCAATAGGGCGATTTCCTTTGGCATGATCAGTTTCCGCCATATCCAGAGCCGTACGAGCTGCAATGACTGCTGCAGCTCGTACTTCAATAGCTTCATGTTTGCTCGGGAGCATACGGTCGATTGCACGGATTCGGCCGGTTGCAGGACGGTTCGAAAAAATAACGGCAAAGTGCGTTTGATAGGGGGTAGCGAGAGGTCGATCGACCGGCCATGGTGCAGATTCAGAAACAGGCAGCCGAATCAAATCTACAAGTTCCTGTTGAGTCGCAACAAGTTGTGCTCGAGCTTCAGCAAGATCAGCCTTTGCTTCCGCGACAGCAACATCGAGTACGGCACGATCATGAGGATCTCCTCCTGGGGCAATAAGTTCCAATCGCTGAACGGCTTCCGTGCAAAAACGCACGGATGCAAAAGCAGATGAAACTTTCCAATAGGCTTGGGTAATCCAGAGACGTCGACCCCGATCCCCAGATCGCTCCAAAGCTTCCAATAGAGGGAGCGGTCGACTGTAGAGTCCTTCAGTGCCGGCATGTTTTGGATCCATTGGCTCCAGCGCTGTGGAAAGGAGTACGGCAGCTTCACCAACAGGAAGCGCCTGAGGTGGGGTGCTCGGCGTCGTCGCTACTTGTGGTTCATCAGCTTTTTCTATCGATGTCGATGGCTCTCCAGGAACAACGACTGAGATGGTTCCGTCTGCAGCAGTTTTTTCGGGAGGTTGAATTGGTGAACTTGGCTCTTCCGCAGGCAGGCGAAGAGCACACGTGCAGAAAATTAACAGCGTTAGAATTGGCCGATATGCGTGTCCCATAACGGAGAGGCTCACACAACACAAGGACGCAGTCAACATCGATATCATCTCACGCAGAAAAGTACCGTTCAGTGTAAGGATGGGGCACGTGCTCAGCTTGCTGCATCGAGATAGGGGTCTTGGCTCATTTGAATATGGGCCTCTGCTCGTTGACGCTCAATATATTCCAACACTCGACGCTGTCGGCGGTGTCGAGCCTCGACTCGTTGTTGTGCTCTCTTGAAGACGGAGAGAAGTCGCTCAGGGTTATGATTCAGCCGTCTTCGAAGTCGCGCAGCAATTCTCTTGGCACGTTTTGGACCATAGCCACCGATGAGTATTTCATCATCGAGTCCCACATACTGACGCCATGTTCCGGGATCACCTTGTCGGCCACATCTGCCGACGAGTTGCCGATCAATTCGTGCTGAGTCGTGAAGCTCTGTGCAGATAACATGTAAGCCACCGAGATCGTCTACTCCTTCACCAAGTTTTATATCCGTACCCCGTCCAGCCATGTTTGTCGATACAGTGATTTGTCCTCGTTGACCAGCTTGAGCCACAATGTCAGCTTCTTGGGCAATCTGCCGAGCGTTCAAGACAGTGTGCTGAAGGCCTGCTGCAGTCAGGAGAGCGGATAGATCTTCTGACTTATCAATAGATCGAGTCCCGATGAGGACTGGTCGGCCAAGTGCATGGAGTTCTGAAATTTCCTCTACAATTTTCTCAAATTTTTCTTTGTATGTTTCACATACGACTGGCGAGAGTCTTTGGCGTATGGCTGGTCGATTGGTTGGCACCATAGAGACTGCAACATCATAGGTGCGAGATATTTCACCAGCACTTGTGGCAATTGTTCCAGTCATGCCTGCCAGATGTGGCCAACGAGCAAATAGATCTTGAATCGTGATACGTGCAGCATGCCCGGATGGTACTGTTATTTCCACGTCCTCTTTTGCTTCAACTGCCTGGTGGAGCCCATCTCGCCATGTGCGGCCTTCGGCTGCACGGCCAGTGAACTCATCGATGATGACTATTTTGTCGTCACGAACAACATATTGGCGATCACAATCAAAATATACTTTTGCTTTGAGGGCTCTTTCAACTGCGTCGTAAATATCGAGAAGGCTCGTAGCATCGAGTTCAGGTGGACGGTCAAAAGCGCGTACAAGGCTTCGGCCATGGCCAAGGAGTTCACACGTCTTTTTTTGAACGTCTGATTCAAAGTCTTCATCGACTGTAAGTCGCTCTGCAGCTGAGGCGGCAAAACGAAACAACGCCTGTTCCGTGGCTTGAGCCTCTCCCGGTGGTGACGCGATGATCAGAGGTGTTCGTGCTTCATCAATCAGCACATTGTCCGCCTCATCAACAAGAGCAAACCAGTATGGTCGTTGCATCAGTTTCGGGCCACGTGCACCATCACGACCAGTGAGCATGGCACCGAGATCCCCTCGTCCTTCGACGATCTCTCGATTCATGAGTCGGTCTTTGAGAAAGTCGAAACCGAATTCCTTAGCAGTCCCATACGTGACATCACACGCATAAGACTTTCTTCTCGTGTCAAAATCCATTTCTGACTCAACAATCCCAACCTTGAGTCCGAGAGCATGGTAGATCGGTTTCATCCATTCAGCATCACGACGAGCGAGGTAGTCATTAACGGTTGCAAGGTGTGCACCTTTTCCGGCGAGTGCATACAAGACAAGGGGTAACGTGGCGACGAGGGTTTTTCCTTCCCCCGTTTGCATTTCAACAATCGCACCATGAACAAGAGCAACTCCAGCAAGAAGTTGAACATCGTAGTGTCGCATACCAAGTTTTCGACGCCCAGCTTCTCGCGTTGCTGCAAACGCATCGATGATGAGTGAATCAACAGGTTCTCCGGCTTTTGCCCTGTAGGATAAGGATCGCCCCAAACGTTTGAGGGCCACGTCATCCAAAGATTCCATTTTCGATGCCAATGAGTCGATCCGATCAACAACTTTCCAGGTTGTTGCATTGATTGCTGGCCGTGAACCCGGTTTTATGCCTCCCAACCAATGAAACATCGGATAATCACTCCACGGAACAAAACTGATCCTCTTAATCCTACCATGACGCGTACATGCTGGCGTCAGTCAGGAATCACATGATATCCGGAAGAAAGTGTTGGCAATTACTTTGATGCGAATCAGCAGGATTTTATATCAACCAAGAGTGCTCAGTAACGAGAGATTCCGGTTGGGGTTGCTCGTGCCGGAGGTACTGCATTGGGGTTTGTAAAAGGCCACCAGTTGCCATTTACGGTTTGAGGCTGTGGAGCTGTTTGTGTTTGGGGCGGGGGCTGCATTTGAGTGTTGTATTGTGGTGGTGTGGCTTGTGGTGGGGGGGTGCCGTAGGGTTGCGGCGTCGTGTATCCCTGCTGTGGCTGTATTGGAGCTGCCTGCGGCGATGGAACAGGTGTTTGTTGGGGCTGGACAGCCTGTGGTTGTGCTGGAGCGCCAAACGTTTGTGGTGGCTGTGTTGTTGGTGCGGGAGCCGGAGTCTGTGATGCAGGCGGACCAGTTTGTGACCACGTTGGTGGTGCAGTCGTTGCGGGAGGAACGCCTTGCCACGAGGTAGCAGGTCCGGGCATTGGAGCACCAGGCTGGGGAGGGTATGAAACGGGCTGAGGAGGAGTGCCATACGCATTTGGTGGCCCAACCATGCCAGGGGCTGCAGGTGCAACAGTTGCTGCACCATAAACGGGTTGTGGTTGTGTTTTGCAGCCTGCCAAGCAAAGTAAGGCGACTGTTGCCAGTGCCGCTGAGGCAAGAAATAAAACTGGGCGGTGCTCAATCGACATGAAAAAATCCCTCTTGTTCATGAATCATGCGGATGGGGACGATAGCGTCTTCAGCATCTGGGTCTAGATCACTTCTTACTTTTCACTGCGATAGAATCCCCTGGTCCTCCTAAACCCCCGAGTATTTCATGGAATGAGTACACCTCGACCCATTTCTGCCGAAGAAGGCAAAAAAATCCTTGATGGTCTTCGAGCACAAGCACAGCATTTAGGCTTTCATCGTGTCGGTATTGCTCCAGCAACGTCACCACATCGACAGGATGTCTTTCGTCATTGGCTTGACAGAGGGTTTGCCGGAGTCATGGAAGTTTGGCTCAGACGTCATGAGTCACTGCGCACACATCCGGAGTTTCTCCTTCCCGGTGTCCGAAGTGTTGTTATGTTGGCGACAGATTATTCGCAGGGCGGTAAAGAAAATGATTCTGTTAATGACGGTGTTGCCAAAGCAGAAAATCATTCCATGCAGGGGAGGGGGGCAGTTTCGCGGTATGCGTGGGGTGATGACTATCACGATCTTCTTCGAGATCGTGTCAACAAACTTGCGTCCTGGCTCACACAACAGGTTCCTGAGAGTCATGCGAGGGGAGTCGTTGATTCTGCACCGTTGGCCGAACGTGAGTTTGCTTGGTTAGCGGGTCTTGGTTGGTTTGGCAAGAATACAATGCTGATTCACCCTGAAGTGGGAAGCTATTTCTTTCTCACAGGACTTCTTACGGATTTGGATTTGCCGGCAGATTCATCATTGGAAGTCGATCATTGTGGTACGTGTACGGCGTGTCTTGATGCTTGTCCTACAGGAGCGTTGCCTGCTCCACGAGTATTGGATGCTCGCAAGTGCATCAGTACGTTGACCATTGAGGATCACAGCACAGTTCCAGAAGAACTACGACCGGGAATGGGGCACTGGGTATTTGGATGTGATATTTGTCAAGAAGTCTGCCCGTGGAACCGTCATGCACCAGCTACTCGCGAAGAGGCCTTTCAACCGCGAAATGGTGAGCGGACACTTTCTCTTGCCGATATCCTGATGCTTGATGACAAGAAATTCAAAAAACGTTTTCAGGGTTCAGCGATCCTTCGTGCGAAAAGAAAAGGGCTAGCGCGTTCAGCAGCAATCGCTCTGGGAAACAATCCGGACCCAGATGCTGCTTCAGCACTTGAACATGCCCTGAAAGATGCCGAAGCAGTGATTCGTGAGGCAGCAGCATGGGCTTTAGGGCAGTGGATTAAGAAGGGAATCAAGGAAGAGTGGGCACGCGATCGACTTGCTACCTATTCTCACTCTGAGGTTTCATCGACAGAATCAGAAGGATCTCTCCCGGGCGCATCAGATGCATAGTGTCTGTCAAGTACGTCTTGCCAGTCTGCATTGACCTTTACTGCGATAAAAGCGTCTCGTACAGAGAGATGGTCAGGATGAAGCCGAGCATATTTAATTGCAAATTTTCTCATGTTTCTTCCAGCAAGTTGTTCTCCATGAAGTTCCTCTGCCATGCGGAAATGCTCTCGAAGAACCTCTCGTTGTTCATGAAGGGTTGGAGGAGGAGGGACTGGTTTTCCTGACAGAAGCGCCAAGGTTTGCTCAAAGATCCATGGGTTTCCAATGGCACCACGCGCTACACTGAGACCGTCAACACCGGTCTCTTCCAGCATAGCCTGACACGCGTGAGCGGAAAAAAGATCACCCGAACCAAAAACATAGCGGTTGCCAGCAACTCGTTTTACTTCTTTCAGGAATGACCAATTGCTCGGTCCAACATACCGTTGTTGAACGCTTCTGCCATGGACAGTAATTGCTGCTATCCCACGTGAGAAAGCGCCTTCAAAGATTGCCCAGAATTTATCCGTGCTTTCTTGAGAATCATCGATGCCTCGGCGCATCTTGAGTGTAACGGGCACCTCAGACGGCACGGCATCACGCACACGGGAAATGATTTCTAAAGCAGTATCGGGAACAGAAAGGAGGTAGCCGCCCCGGCATCGACCAAGAACCTTTTTAACGGGGCAACCAAAGTTGATGTCAATCACATCAAAACCTGCTTCGACTAAACGAATGGCTGCTGGGGGGAAGTCATCAGGGTTAGCTCCCATTAGCTGTCCACCGACAGGATGTTCTTCATCACTGATTGCAACACGGGCAAGATTCTTTTTGTTGTTCCCCATGACGGCCAAAAACTTATCGAGGAGTACCTCGCAGAGAGAATACGCAGCACCAAATCTTCTGGCGAGTACGCGCATAGGAAGATCACTGTATCCGGACAACGCGGCCTGCATGACTGGGGATGCAAACTCGATGTTCCCAAGTTGCAGTTTGTTTAGGTAAGTACTGGGCACTGATCGAACCATGTTCGTCCCTGCGCCTCCATCCATTCGGCTGATACCGGGGGGCCCCAAAAACCAGATTCATATTCTGGAATGGGTGGTAGTTCCAGAGACCCCCAGACGTTCACGAATGGGTCAATAATCTCCCAGGACTTTTCTACTTCGTCTGATCGGGCAAAGAGGCTTGCATCTCCTGTCATAACGTCAAGCAGTAAGGGTTCATAAGCCTCAGGCAAACGACCAGAAAACTCCCTTGAATAACTGAATTCGAGGTCCGTCAGTCTCAACCGCATGCCCTCACCCGGGACCTTTGTATGGAAGTGAAGCTGGATGCCCTCAGCAGGTTGTATTTGAATGACCAATCGATTGGCTTCTCTCGTAATGGACTCACCTCCACCAAAAAGCTTTAGCGGTGGTTCACGAAAGGCGATCACAATTTGTGTTGTACGACAACTCATTGCTTTTCCACTTCGAAGATAGAACGGTACGCCTTGCCATCGCCAAGAGTCAATTTCCAAACGAATGGCACCAAATGTTGGGGTTTGACTTGCAGGAGAAACGCCTGGTTCTTTACGGTAACCGTCATACTGTCCTCGCACGCTGGCAGCTTGAACACGGTCGTTGTCAAGAGGACGAATGGCATCGAGTACTTTCACTTTTTCATTTCGAACAGCTTCTGCATTAAACAGAACAGGAGCTTCCATTGCGGTGACCATCAGTAACTGCAGCAAATGGTTTTGAAACATGTCTCGAAGTACCCCGGACTTGTCATAGTAGTCTCCTCGTCGTCCTACAGAAACTTTTTCTGCAACGGTAATCTGTACGTGATCGATGTAACGACGATTCCAAACAGGCTCGAAAATCGTATTGGCAAATCGCAATGCCAATATGTTTTGAACGGATTCTTTCCCGAGATAGTGATCGATACGATAGATCTGGCTTTCATCAAAAACGGAATGGAGTTTTGAATTAAGAATTTGAGCTGATGAAAGGTCAGTGCCAAATGGTTTCTCAACGACAATCCTTCTTAGGCCATGCGATTCATCGTTCATTCCAAGGCTGCCCAGATTTGAGGCCACAGGCCAGTAAAACTGTGGTGCAGTGGCAAGGTAGTAGACGCGTGTCGCAAGACGTTTTTGCTCAATGGTGTCGAGTTTGTGCTGAAGGGAATCGAAGTCTGATCTCTTCTGTATGTCTCCCGGTTGGTAGAAAATATTGTTGGCAAACGTTATCCATGATGGCTCATCAAAATCATCTATATGATTCGCTGTCGTTTCGCGCAGCGAATGCCTCCAGGCCTCATCCGACATCGGTGTTCGAGAGAAACCCACAATTCTCGTATGAGCAGGTAATTCGCCTGTTCGGTGGAGGTTGTAGAGCGCCGGAACGAGTTTACGGCTCGTAAGATCGCCGGACGCCCCAAAGATCACGATCGTTGAGGATGTGTTTTCTGTCATCGTGAGACCATTCGGGCATGCGGTGTCGTTTCAATGATGCAAGGAATCAGAAGAAATAAGAAGCAGTTGGCAGCCGTTCATCGTATTCACTGATTTGAATATGTGTCGAAAGCATTCGTTTGTTAGAAACGCATGCCCGTAAAACCACCGTCGACGTAAAGACTTGTTCCCGTAATAAAACTACCAGCACCACTTGCACATAGTAAAATCACGGCACCAACAAGTTCTTCGGGTTCACCAAAGCGATTCATCGGAGTTTGTCCCATAATCAACGCGATTCTTTCAGCAGAAAGAATCTTTCTGTTTTGTTCAGCTGGAAAAAAACCAGGGCAGAGGACATTCACCCGAACATTCTTTGGGGCTAATTCGCGTGCCACATTTTGAGTATAATTTACAACGGCTGCTTTCGATGCCGAGTATGCAAAAACTTTGGAAAGCGGCTTGTCAGCAGAGACACTTCCAATGTTGACGATGGCGCCACCGCCATTCTTTGCCATATGCTGACCAAAGATCTGGCAGCCAAGGTGAGTACTCTTGAGATTTGTATTTACAACGTTCTCAAAGTCTTCTTCACGAATATCAAAGTAGGGGACAGCCGAATTGACACCTGCGCAATTAATAAGGATATCTGCCTGTCCCCGAGCATTGATCGTGGCCTCAAGAAGAGACTGTACGCTTGACTCATCGACTGCATCAACGCTCACGAAGGTCGCATCACCACCAGCTTCTCGTATGGCTTCAACCCTCGCTTCTCCTCGATCAGCACCTCGTCCAGCAACCACCACAAAAGCACCTGCTCTCGCAAGTCCATCTGCAATGGCACCACCGAGAACACCAGTCCCACCGACGACGACGGCTGAGCGTCCCTGCAGTCCAAAAAGTTCTTTCAAGTAATTACTGCTCATGCGTTTTCCTTTGAATGTGAAGACGTTTCGACTGGTCGGCGTAACTCAAGCCACTCGGTATGAAACGTACCTGGATTATCAATTCGTTCATATGTATGCGCACCAAAATAATCACGCTGTGCTTGCAAAAGATTAGCTGGAAGGTTGGCATGTCGATAACCATCGTAATACGCAAGAGCTGTCATGAATGCAGGAACAGGTATTCCAATCGTTGCGGCAGTGGCAACAACATGTCTCCAAGACTTTTGGGTATCCGTGAGTGCTTTTCTGAAATATGGAGCAAGCATCAGGTTTTCGAGGTCTGGCTGATTCTGATAGGCCTCATGAATTCTTTCGAGAAACTGAGCACGAATAATACAGCCGCCTCGCCACATCATTGCGATATCACCGTAATTCAGTGACCAGTCGTGTTCCTTTGCGGCTGCCGCAAGTTGGACGTAACCTTGGGCATAACTTGCAATCTTCGATGCATAGAGAGCCTGTCGTACTTGTTCGATGAACGTCAGTGGATCATCGTGCGTGTTGAGGTCAGGACCACTGAGTACCTTGCTGGCACGAACGCGTGCATCCTTGAGGGCTGACAAACAACGTGCATACACGGCTTCAGTGACCAGAGTACTCGGTACACCGAGGTCAAGGGCAAGCTGACTCATCCATTTGCCTGTACCTTTCGCACCAGCTTTATCGAGAATACGATCGACGATGAAGTCACCTGTCTCTGGATCCTTCACCGTAAAGATGTCACGTGTGATCTCAATCAGATAGCTATCAAGCTCACCGTGGTTCCACGTGTCAAATACCTCGGCCAAGTCGTTGTTGGACAGTCCAGCACCATACTTGAGCAGTGAGTACGCTTCGCAGATGAGTTGCATATCTCCATACTCAATGCCATTGTGGACCATTTTTACGTAATGTCCTGCCCCTCGAGGGCCAACCCAATCACAGCACGGGATGTCACCCTTTGGGCCAACCTTTGCAGCGATCGCCTGAAAAATCGGTTGGATGAGAGGCCATGCATCCTCGGTTCCTCCTGGCATAAGACTCGGCCCCTTGAGGGCACCTTCTTCGCCTCCTGAAACACCCGTTCCGACATAGAGAAGCCCTTTGGATTCGACTTCCTTCGTGCGACGTTCTGTATCAGAAAAAAGTGTGTTGCCTCCATCGATGATGACGTCACCCTTTGAGAGCAATGGAATAAGGGTGTCAATAATTTGATCAACTGCTGGACCGGCTTTGACCATAAGCATGACTTTTCGTGGTGTTTTCAGTGCATTCACAAGTGCTTCAATGGACTGACAGCCGTGAATATTTGGCTGATGGCCTCTGCCGGATGTAAATGCATCTGTAACCTGTGTCGTACGGTTATAGACCGCAATTGAATAGCCTCGACTTGCAATATTCAGGGCAAGATTTTCACCCATAACTGCAAGGCCAATAAGTCCGATGTCACATGTTCCCTGAGTTTCCGTTGCCATTGAAACGTATGCTTTCCTACGAATAGTTGAGGGAGTGGAAAACGAATCACAACAGTATTTGTAAAAATACGAAAAATAGAGACTATAGCGGTCATGTCAAACAACTGCCATCATGGTCATTCGCTACCGGTTTCCCGCTTGAACAAACTGAAAACTTAAGACTTGGCGGGTAGATCGCCGATGCATTGACGCAAAGGAGTAATTACCGGTTCGGGAGCCTTTTGATGGTACTTTGCAAATTGACAGTCTTGACTGCCCGGCCAAATTTACCCTAGCGTACACCAACGGTTTATGGCGCCGTAGCCAAGTGGCTAAGGCAGCGGATTGCAAATCCGCCATCGTGGGTTCGACTCCCACCGGCGCCTTTTTTCTTTATTACGCGTTCTCCCGGTTCATCTCCGATCGAAGGTAAGTGGTGGTGAATGTGATGAGATGACTGAAGTGTGACAAGCATTCTTTGCCAAGAGAGGCTTGTTCGAGCGTTCTGTATCCCAATGTGTTTGCCGTTTTGGAGATACCGTTTTGCGTGGGTGGAGTGATGACACCACGCATGAAATACAGTCATCGCGACGTCTCGTTCAGGGCGAATCCCTGATTACGAGCCGGCTGGAGGAATGATAGCCATATGGATACACACAGATAAGTTTCGAAAAACGCCGGGCACAGGCAAAATCATTGGAGGTTCTTTTCGAACTTGTGGGAACCGTTTCTCGATGTTTTCCCAGTCAGCAAACTGTGGTTTTGGTCCCAACCAGAGTAGCACCCCTCCGTGTTGCTTCATCATCTGATCATCGGTCCAAGGGGCCCACGAGGGTTGAAGTTCGGGGTACACGTGAGGACGTTGAGGATCATAAAATGAAGCCAATCCCGCCAGCCACCAGTCTCCTCCAATGAGTTGAAGGGGCTGATCATTCACGGCCAGGCTCCAACGCCGTTCAACCTCATTTGCAAGTGCCCTGCCTGGGTACTGAACCCGTCTTGGCACGCCCTTCAGTTCTCCATGAAAAGCCTTTGCAATGCCAAAAGCAGCAAGGAAGATTGCTCCCCACGCAATACAGCGCCGAGCCAGTTGGCGGTATTGACCAACGGTTCCAGCAGGCTCGAACAGTACCATCAGCAGTATACCGAAAAAGGTCCACATGGCTGAGCCCCAAAGGGCAACGAGATATAATCCAGAGAAGATTGAAACAGAGATCGCCAAAAGAGGTGGACCAAACACGACGCAAAGGAGATAGTCTCGTGCAACGGCACGTGAATCCTCGGCAGGTTTTCTATGCCATTTCCAACCAAAAACAGAACTGATGAGTAACGGGATACCTATGACGGCTCCAGTTTGAGAGGCCAAAAACTCCAGTGGGTGAAGAATATGGTCTGTCCATGAGTCTTGTTCAGGAAGCCGCGATGAAAGATAGGAAAGGGTTGGGTTGTCGGCACCTGGTAGCCAGGCAAGGTGGGGAGCTACAACACATCCAGCCACACAGAACATGGCGTATGGTCCTGGCGTTCTCCATACCCAACGGGCAGTTGGGTGAATTGCCAGAAAACCAGTCAAACTCACAATGAGAAGTAAGACATCGTATTTTGCCAGCATTGCAAGTCCAAGTGAAACTCCAGCACCCACCCAGAACCATGGTCGTCTTCGTGTAAGAGCCAGATACACAAACAGTATTGCAAACGCCCACGCTGGCTTTGTCGGTCCGTTATTGTTCCACTGTGGTGTTGTAAAATTGAGATACGGGCACAGCTCAAGCAACATCACAGATACGAGTGCAGGCCACGGTGAGAGTACTTCTCTCGCGAACCGCCAGGCTGCAATGAAACACAAGGCAACACAGATTTGACTACAAAAATAAAGTGGCCAATCGGCACCACCGAATAACAGCCAGCAACCTTCTGCAATCCAGGCTGGCAGTGGAGGATGTTTGTAATAGCCCCATTGCCACTCATGCCCCCAATACAGCATTTCAATCGTGTCAAACGGCAGGCTGCGTTGAGCCAGTGCAGGAACAATCGTCCAGCCCACGACATGCAGGATGACAAACATCCCGAAAAAATAAATTGTGGGATCACGAACCCAAGTGTTTTTGGACGAAGTGACAGAAACCGGTGGTGGCGATTCGTTCTCAGGCAGCATGTGCCAGAATTATTGAAATGATGACAGGAGTTGCCAACACCAGATTATTGTGAGTCATCCAATCTTACCGCCAACCAACCATCATCAACCGACGCTTCATGCTGTCAAAGTCCATCCCTCGTTCTTCAGCACGCTTCTCGAGAGATGAATAGTAGCTTTCAAAGGCTTTTTTTCGATCAGCCATGGCAAGTTTGTCAGCCTCGGACAGGGTTGGTCTGGTCCGCTCTTGAGAATCTTTTGACTTCTCGGGCCTCTTCTGCCCGTCCTTTGGTCGTGCGTCAGAAGAGGGGCGACGCGTTTTGTCGGGCCTGTCGCCTTGAGGACGTGGGCGTCGAACCCGCATGCCACCTGGAAAGAAAGCCCCC
>CACORA010000041.1 GCA_902629495.1 Planctomycetaceae bacterium | reverse complement strand
GAGGCTTAACAGAGAAATGTTTGAATGCGGCTGAGGAACTGTACTCAACAATAGTTTCAACAGTTGTGAAGGTGCCAAGCTGTGACGTAGCCGAGGCTACAAAATTGACAGAGAACATTTTTCGCTCAGTCAATATTGCTTTGGTGAATGAGCTCAAGGTGATTTTCTCAAAGATGGGAATTGATGTATGGGAGGTCATCAATGCTGCTGCAACAAAACCATTCGGCTTTATGCCTTTTTATCCAGGGCCGGGGTTAGGTGGGCACTGTATTCCTATCGATCCCTTCTATCTCTCTTGGAAAGCCCTTGAATTTGGAGAACGCACCCGGCTTATAGAACTGGCAGGTGAAATAAATACAGCCATGCCCGAATATGTCGTTTCACGTGTCGTTGACGCATTGAATGATAAATCCAAATCAGTCCGTGGGTCGAAGATTCTTTTGTTAGGACTCGCTTATAAAGCCAACGTTGAAGATGACCGTGAGTCACCAACGTATGCAATCATGGGGCTGCTAGAGGGACAAGGGGCGAAGGTGTCATATAACGACCCCCATATACCAGCGATACAAGCAGGTCGCTCACACATGCAATTCTCTGGTCGGTGCTCGCAGCCGATTGATAAAAGCTACGACGTCATTGTGTTGTGCACTGCACATGAAGAGTATCGACACTTCAATTTCAGGGAGCTTGATATTCCGTTCGTTGATTGCAGGAATTTTGCACAAAATATACCTGCAGCTAATTACGCTGCTTAAAGAAAAAATGTAGTAAAAGAAGAAACTCTTATGGCAAACTTCGCTTTGGTTGGAGCTGCAGGCTATATCGCGCCAAGACATATGAAGGCGATTCGTGATACGGGTAATACTCTCGCTGCCGCAGTTGACCCCCACGATTGTGTTGGAAAACTTGACTCATTTTTTCCGGATGCAAGATTTTTCACAGAAATCGAGAGGTTTGACCGTTATCTAGAAAAATGTCGACGAGGTCCCGAAGAAAATCAAGTTAACTATGTATCGATTTGCACACCGAATTACTTGCACGATGCACACATAAGATTGGCTCTTCGGGTACGAGCCCACGCTATTTGTGAAAAGCCACTCGTTCTGACTCCTTGGAATTTGGATGCGTTAGCAGAACTTGAAGTCGAGTATGGCTGTCGTGTCTACAACGTACTGCAGCTTCGACTAATAGAAAAGCTACGAGAAATTAAGCAGGAAATAGAGAAATCCAATAGTACCGAAAAGCAGGATGTCGTTCTGACATACGTTACTCGTCGGGGATCTTGGTATGACGTCTCTTGGAAAGGCGATCACAGCAAGTCCGGTGGTCCATCGATGAATATAGGGGTACATTTTTTTGATTTGCTACTTTGGATTTTCGGTGAACCGGAGCATGTCGAAGTTCACCTCAAAGAAAATCGCCGCATGTCTGGTTTTATTGAATTAGAAAAAGCGCGAGTCCGTTGGTTTCTCTCTGTCGATGAAGCTGATCTGCCAGACACAGCAAAAATAGCTGGGAAATTTGCGTATCGTTCAATGACTCTCAATGGACAAGACGTTGAATTTTCAGATGGCTTTACGGATCTTCACACACGTGTCTATCAAGAAGTATTAGCTGGCAAAGGATTTGGTATTCATGAGGCAAGGCCGGCTGTAGAACTCGTACATCGAATAAATAGCATTGAGACAAGGTATACCCAGAATGTACATCCACGGCTCAGAGACGGCTTAGCAACCATTACTGCATCAAAACTTAAGGTCGCTTCATGACAAGTCTCTGTGAAACAGGAAATACGGATTTAGCGAACACGTTCACTGTTCATAAATCATCATTTGTTGATGAAGAAGTTGTAATAGGAAACGAAACACATATTTGGCATTTCTCGCACATCCTCATAGGTTCTCGTATCGGCAAGAAGTGCCGCATTGGCCAAAATGTTGTGGTTGGTCCCCGAGTGAACATTGGTGATAATGTAAAAATTCAAAATAATGTATCTGTTTACGAAGGCGTTACGTTAGAAGATAATGTCTTTTGTGGTCCAAGTGTTGTATTTACAAATGTCCATACACCACGCTCTGCCTTTTCAAGAAATCGTTCTGAGGACTTTCTCAGGACTCTTGTTTGCAAAGGCGCAAGTATTGGTGCAAATGCGACTGTTGTATGTGGCTGCAGAATAGGCGAGCATGCACTTGTCGGTGCGGGTGCAGTTGTTACTCGAGACGTTTTGCCACACGCTATCGTTTATGGAAATCCAGCAAGACACCGTGGGTGGGCTTGTGAGTGTGGTGGGGTACTAGAAATACAAGACAATCTTGGAAAATGCAACGACTGCGAACGGAGCTATCGCATTGAAAATGGTCAAGTTAAACGTCTCTTGAGTGATGACTCAATACAGATTGAATCCGCTTCCGCCAACAATCAACCCTTGGCGGTCTGTGATGTGCGATGGCAATATCTACAATTACGTAATCAGATCGATGACGTACTTTCAGAAGTTGCACATAGTGGAAATTATATTCTCGGGCCGCAAGTAAAAGCATTTGAATCAGAAGTGGCTCGTTTTTTTGGAACTGAAAATGCAGTGGGAGTCGCTAGTGGAACAGATGCATTGCATCTCGCTTTAAGGGCTCTTGATATTGGTCCCGGTGATGAAGTGATTACTTCTCCATTTACATTTATAGCAACAACTGAGGCTATTGGACTTGTTGGCGCCACGCCTGTTTTTGTCGATATTGATCCTACAACATTTAATATCAATCCCCAGCTTATCGAATCGAAGATCACAAGTCGTACAAGAGCTATTATTCCGGTTCATCTCTACGGTCAACCATGCGAGATGAATACAATAATGAGTTTAGCCAGAATGCATGATCTTTACGTAGTTGAGGATTGCGCACAAGCTTTTGCAGCGACCTATCATGGCCGACTAGTCGGCACATTTGGTGACGTGGGTTGTTTTAGTTTTTTTCCAACAAAAAACCTTGGATGCATGGGAGATGGTGGTTTAGTAATCACAAAAAATCAGGATATCTGTACTCGTATAGAAATGCTTCGTCGACATGGAGGACGAAAAAAGTATTACCATGAAGAACTCGGGCTAAATAGCAGGCTTGATGAAATTCAAGCAGCGCTTCTTCGCATCAAATTACCACATATAAAAAAGTGGAATCAATTGCGGCGCAATGCTGCTGAAAGGTACTCCAGATTGCTCCAAAATATGAAATTTAATAACAAAGTCTGCACGCCGTCTTTAGCTAATAAATCTAGAAAAGCTACGTCACAACCGAACAATGATTTTCAGCACGTATTCCACCAATACACAATTCGGTGTTCCGACAGAGAGTCACTCGCTACTTACTTGGGCGATATTGGAATTTCAACTGCTGTGTATTATCCGACGCCACTCCATCGGCAACCCATCCACTCAAAAGATAAACAATATTCTGCAGACTTAATCAATTCAGAAATTGCGGCAAACGAGGTCCTTAGTCTTCCAATGTTTCCGGGTTTGACAGATGAACAAATAGACCGAGTCTGTCATGAGATTCAAAACTGGTGTGCAAAGTCTTACTAGAAGCAGATGAAACGTGCACATAGTCATAGTGAATGCCGTTTTTCCACCGGAGCCCGTTGTGTCAGCAAAGATCGGGTTGGATTTAGCTAAACACCTTTGCAGTTGTGGGCATACGGTAACTGTACTTTGTCCGTATCCAACGAGGCCACTCTCTGCAAGTTATTCAGTCTTTTCAGGTCGAAATAGTGTTTGTATTACCCATGAGGATTACGGTGCATCTATAGTGAGGCTACCATCATACACCTCTCCAAAGTCACGTCTATTGGGTAGAATTTATGAGAGTTGGAGTTTCGGGCGTTATGCTAGTTTATATCTCAAAAATGACTTGCGGGAATTTGATATTGTTTATGCAAATACATGGCCTTTTTTTTCCCAGTGGTGGCTTGCGGTCACATGTAAGAAATTAAATACGCCACTAATTTTTCATATTCAAGATCTTTATCCAGAAAGTTTTTTATCACGTTTACCTTCTTGGGTGGCCAGGTGTCTGTCACCATTGCTTTTTGCTTTCGAGCGATTTGTCAGCCATATGGCGGATGGAGTAATAGTAATAAGTGAAGGGTTCCGAACGGCGTATCTGACAAAGCGCAATCTTCCTCAAGAGACTGTAAAGACAGTCATGAACTGGATTGACGAGAGGCCATTTAAAGGGGAAATAGATCGTCGGAAGGCTTGTGCTGACTACAGTCTGCCAGCAGATGTTTTTACATTCTTGTTTTTTGGAAACATCGGCCCTGTGGCTGGTGTTGATCTATTAATAGAAGCATTCGTCAGAGCAAATATTGATGAGGCTCAATTAGTTATAGCGGGCGATGGATCGATGAAGGAGAAGTGTGTCAAACAGGCAGAAAACTTTGCAAATAAACAAATTTACTTTATTTCAGATCCTCAAATCTCAGCGACGCCAAAGATTCAGAGTTTAGCCGATGTCTGTTTGCTACCAGTCAAAAAAGGACAGGCATCATCATCCATACCATCAAAGCTCATGGTCTACATGATGTCGGGAACACCAATAGTTGCAACGGTTGATGAGGACTCTGCAACAGCTTCTGCTATTCGCGAATCAAGTTCTGGCTGGGTTGGTACACCTGAGGATGTTGCTTGGCTATCAGAAGCTATGCAAGATGCAGTCGCTACTTCACAGACAAAGCTCAGTGGTCATGGCCAACGTGCTAAGACATATGCTTTAGAAACTTTTTCTCGTGAAAATGGAGTAACACAGATTACAGAATTTCTTAATCAAATTACAAAAATACAAAATGACTGATACTCTTGAAATTGTTGAGGCCGTTGACGAAGACTTACCAGGGGTAGTGGAAGTTCATCTACGTAGTTTTCCAGGATTTTTTTTATCAAGACTTGGGCCTAGATTTCTTAGGGCCTATTACAAAGAGGTACTTCACTATGAGCATGCTCATTTTTTCGTTGCTAAGAGGAGTGGCTGTTTAGTAGGATTTGTAACAGGATTCTATGATCCTACATCTTTTTACACAAAGATATCTCGGCATGCCTTGCATTTTTTTGTTCCGCTGATTATCGGAATCGCCACTAGCCCAAGTATTCTGTTTCTGGTGATTCGTAAAGTCACAAATTTTTTCCTGCAACTTCAGTCCAAAAAAAAGCGAGTTGATAAGGATTTTCAACGCAGGGTTGAGCTGTCTTCTTTAGCAGTCTGTCCAACAGTCCAAGGTGAAGGCATAGGAGGTGAACTGGTCCATATGTTTATTAGGAGTTGTTATATCCACTCACCCGTAATTATTTATCTAACAACAGATGCAGCAGATAATAAAGCTGTCAATCGATTTTATGCAAAATTAGGATTTAGGAATAAGAAAAAAATCAAATTAGAATTAGGACGAGCAATGAATACTTATGAATTATTCATCAGTGAAGCAGCTTAAGGATGCCGGAGGGCGGTGATGAAAAAATTACTGGTTGTCTCATTGCCATTTGCTACTGGACTTGATGACTGGCTGAAAGGCCAAAAACCTACAGGTACCGCAAGTATCTTTTATCTGGTAGATAAGTGCGCACAGAAGGGTGTCCACATTCATTGGTTGATGCTCGATTGGACAGATGCACTACCTGAGGGAAAAGCTCTGCATAAAAAAGGAGTTGTGACAGTTGAATGTGTGATGAAGCCATCTCAGACTTTCGCACGGCATCTCGATAGTTCAGAGCGAGGTATTCTTCACCGTTTTCTAAAGTTATTTGACATTTTTCCACTTTATAAACGTATTACCACTGTTGCGAAAGAATTTGAACCTGACGTGATATATTCCGTTGGTATCTACGGAGTTCTTGGAACTTTGATAGCAAAACGACTTGGCATTCCGTCGGTTACCCGGATGCTTGGGGTTTTTCTTACTCCTTATTTAGATTGTTGGTGGAGGCCTATAAAAACATGGAATGAAATACTCACTCTAATATTTAAGCCAGACCTTCTTATTATCACAAATGACGGAACTGGTGGAGACAACGTCGCAAAGCATTTTAAAATCTCAAAAGAAAACTTTTGGTTTCCCATCAATGGTGTCAGTAAGAATCAACCAAAGGATGTCATCGAGACTACTGAAATACGTAAAATGTATGAAATTCCGCCTAAAGTGCCGTTAGTGATAAGTATCGGACGATTGGTTGCGTGGAAGCGAATGGATCGCTTAATCCAAGGCTTCTCCATTGCGGTGAAAGAACTAACGCCTAAGCCTCACCTTGTAATTTTAGGTGACGGACCAGATCGCCGGAAACTCGAAGAGCAAGTCAAAGCAAATAGGCTATCTCGGCATGTGAAACTTCTTGGTAATGTTGCAAAAAAAGAAGTTTATGCATTGTTAAGCGTTGCTAATTTTGCTGTATTTATTTATGAGTACAGTAATGTAGGAAGTGCTTTGTTGGAGACACTCCAAGCTGGCAAACCAGTCATAACATTAGCCAATGGAGACACCGACAAATTTGTCATTCACGATGAAACAGGTATATTGCTTGATGCAAATCCAACTCCTCAGGAGTTGGCAAAAGCCATTAAGAAAATCCTTAAAAATAAAGAACTTGAATTACGGCTAGGTAATAGGGCAGCCAAGTGGGCTGATGAACATATCAAGACCTGGGATGAGCGCATGGATGATGAATACAATCATTTAGAGAGACTCGTTCCTAATACGAGTGACTACGCGAGTCGCCTAGCATAACTTAAGCGTGATAGGATCGATGCTCCATTGGCTAATATTAATCGCTGGAACATCACTGCTTGTGCTCAAGGCAGGAAACTTACGCAATTTTTTGTTCGTAGTTATTTTGACGATGCCACTTAATGGTGTCTTTATTGAAGTTGGTCAGCGTATAGAACTTTTTAAGGTTGCCTCTCTTTTAATTCTTCCGTTAGGAATAAGTAGACTGCAACAGCTCTTGGGTGTCAGAGAGTTGCGTTTGTTTGTGCCCTTTATACTCTGGGTTCTTTGGATAAGCATCCTGAATGTTTGTTATCCACCTGATTATATATTTGATCCCGGTTTAGGTTTTCGATCCATCGCACTTCGATCAGCCGTACAGGTATTGCTTTTATTTTCACGAGTAGTACTTATCGGTTTGTTTTTAATTTCATTTACTCAATCCAAGGATGTGTGGCGTGGTCTCCAATCATTGATTCTGGCCACAACTACTTTAGCCATTTTCGGTCTTCTTGAGCAATTATTTCATTTAGCAGGTGTTGAAATAGGAGGTGTCTTTTATAAGGGGATCAATGGTGAACCCACTCATCTAACGTTTTCTGCATTTGGAATAGAATTTAAGAGAATTGGCTCTTTAGCACATGAACCAAAAATGCTTGCTCGCTGGCTGATACCCTCCACAATTATTTTACTTTTTGATTCACTGAGAATGGGTCTCTTAAGTGGAGGAAAACGACGAAGTCGGAATCTTGCTATCTTGCATGCCCTCGCGATTCTATTCACATTTTCAACCAGCGGTTACATCATTTTGATGACATCGCTATTTGTTCCATTGTTTTCTTCCATTCGTGACCATGGAAGAAAGTTGAAATATGGCTTTTCAGTATTCTTAATGTGTATTTTTGTCTTATTCTATTTATCCCAAAGTGGATTAATCGATGAGGTTGTTGGAAAAAAGTTTGAGCAGTATGGGGGGTTTCTCCAAGGTGGTAGTGACGGTCCGGGATGGAATTTTCTTCAGCAAAATCCGATGTCCATAATTTGGGGATCTGGATGGTCCATGCAGGGTTTCTATTTGCCTGCGTATATTCAGAAAAGTTTTAATTTTGTCTATGAGAATTACTCGGACATAGGATTTGGTGGCTTTGGTGTGGAATCTGGTTGGTTATCGCTTATTTTAGATATAGGTATCATTGGTCTATGTTTCTTTATGATTCCCATTTACTCAAGTTGGAACTCCTCAAGCCTGCTCCTAAAAAGTGCTCAACGTACAGCTAGTAATAAAGTTAATATTGAAAGTATTGTACTTCTACGCTGTTTACTAGGCTGTTATCTCATAGGAATGATTGCTTATCCATTAGAGATGGTTGGAGGAGTTGCAATAACGCTTGGTTTACTAATATGCGCTATTAAAAATACAACGCATGCCATTTCGAATACATCTACCGCAAGCGAGTTGGTATATCATTCATAAAGAGTTTTGTTGTGATTTTAGGAATAAATACTATCGGAACTCGTGGCGGCGGTTGCGAAACCGTTCTCAACTCATTGCTTCGAGGTCTCGAAAAATCAGAATATTGTCGGTCTTCTATTAGCCATGTACTTGTTTTTACATTACCAAAAAACGTTTTTGACTTTACCTATAAAAGCGGTGGTGGTTTTATAGAAACGGTTTATTGCTCTCGATTTACAGACAATGCCCTGATTCGTTATGCCTGGCTTAATACAGTATTTAGAAAACTTGTTAGAAATTACAGGTGTGATGTTATTTTGAATATGAGCGGTGTCGCTGGATCAGTGCCTGTACCACAAGCAATTTTTTTACAAAACTCAATCTATTTTTCCTCAGAAGCGATTGGAACTTATTTCACAAAAGATGTACCAATTAAGAAAAAATTAAGAAAAGCAATTGAGATTCCATTATTTAAATATTTTCTTAAATCGAGTTGCCAAAAATCTGAAACACTAATTGTGCAATCCAAAGTAATGAAAAGTTGGGTAGAGCGGGATGTCGGCTCTGCAATCGGAAAGGTGCGGGTAGTGAGACCGGCAACTCCTCTTATGCCAGCACGTACACTCCCTGCACCTGTTCAAAAAAACGAATCCAAGAAGAATTTTCTTTATATTGGGAATGATGAGCCTTATAAAAACCTAAAAATTATCTTCGATACAGCTAAGCGATGTCTTTTCCATAAACCTGACTGGATATTTTGCTGCACAACGAAAAAACCCAAGAACTTTCCAGACGAACTTACAAAAAATGTAGTATTTCTCGGCAACTTGGAGAAACAAGAACTTTTTAAAGAAATGGAAAATGCTTCAGCATTAATAATGCCCTCGTTAGTTGAAACAGTAGGTTTACCAATGATAGAAGCGCATGAATTTGGATTACCTTTAGTCGTGGCCGATCGACCCTACGCACAAGAGTTGTGTGGTTCAGCGGCAACATATTTCGATCCAGCAGATTCTGTATCTTTGGAGAATGCACTGGAGGATATTGGGAAAAAAATCCAAAAAAATAATCAAACTGTGATGCTTAATACAACAAGTGAGGACGTTTTTGCCGAGTCAATACTGAGGGAATTGCAGACTACGGCCTAATTTAAGAATTTCAATGTTAGCTCGCTCGGTGACTTAGAAAATCCACTAAAGTTGAGGTTGGAATAATTCAAACCATTTGCAGAAGTTGATCAATCTCCATAAAGATCGTGTACTAGTAGTGGGTGTCTTAAGAGCGTTCGTACTATTTTGGAGGAAAGGTATTGAGTTAACTATGGGCATCAATTCCTCATATCTGAAAGTTTGAAAGTTTAACCAACTACGTTCAGGCGTCTCAAAGCCGATTTTATCCTTGCGGAAAAGGACCTCGTCTGGGACAATTGATCTCATGGCTTGACGAAAGACGTGTTTTGTTTCTCCATTATTCCCTACCAAATATGACTCTGGAAGACTGAAAAGATATTCAACAATCTTATGATTTAAGAAAGGTACTCTTGACTCGATTGACCATCTCATAGAATTGCGATCACCGTGTCTTAGAAGTGCAGGCAAGCCTAATCGCATCACGGCGTTTCTCAAGGTAGAAATTAATATTCTATCGGGATGTTGTTTATCAAAGGTAACAGGGGAATCGTAAATCGAATCAGTATCAATAGATTGATTGTTTTCGAACCAGGTGGTGTCAACCCATGGGTTCAGTTTTTTATCCCGTTGGATAATAATTGGTCTTAGTAATTTGGGAGAAATACTGGAGCGAATAAGTTTTTGTAAGGCTTGCCTCATAGAATGACCGGGCGTTTTCGACCACCCCAACAAGAATTTGATTGCCAAAGCTAGCTCTCCTTGGTTAAGCATTGATCGTACTCTGGCTGAGGGATATCCATCATACCCGGCTAATATCTCATCCGCACCTTGACCTTCAATCGCAACAATAACCCCCTCTTTTTTTGCAGCTGCAAAGATTTGATTTTGTGCATAAACACTGGTTGAATTAAATGGCTCTCCCTGCGCTACGATTAAAGGAGTCAGGTCATCAAATATATTTTTGTCGTTAAGAGATATCTTGTGTGGTATAGCTTTAATATGTTGATTTATAAGATCAGCCCATTTTTCCTCATTGTTGCTTCTTTGTGTGGAAGCGAATGTAAACGTATGGATGGGAAGTTCTGGCTCGATGTGTCGCATTGCACAGGAAATTGCTGCCGAATCAATTCCACCAGATAGTGTCACACCAATTTTGACATCGCTACGCATATGAAGTTTTATGCTATCGAGAAAGAGGTCTCGCAATTTTTCAGCAGCTTCTGAGAAATTTAGCTGGCACGTTTGTTGTATGTCAGGGTGCCACCATTGGACTAATTTAAGAGGAGCATTTAGCTGTAAGTCAAAGCATAAATATGACCCACTAGGCACGTGATAAATATCTTTAAAAAATGTATCGACATTATTTTCATAAAGCCCGCAAAGAAGATATGAATAGGCTCTTTGGTAATTCAGCTCAGGCCTACGGTCTATAAGTGATAGGATTGCTTGTATCTCAGAAGCAAATGCTAATGTTTTGGGCTTATTGGCTCTGTGATAATAAAAAAGTGGTTTAATCCCAAAATTATCCCGGACTAGATGTAGAGTTTTTGCCTTGTGATCATATATTGCGAAGGCAAACATGCCAGTAAATTTTTCCAGGGCTGATGTACCCCACTCAGCCCACGCATTTAATAAAACCTCAGTGTCGCTATTTGTATGGAAAGCATATCCAAGTACCTTGAGTTCTTCCCGTATTTCGATGTAATTAAAAATTTCACCATTAAAAGTTACGGTATATCGTGAGTCCGCTGAGGTCATAGGCTGATGACCATTTTTTGATAGATCGATGATTGCTAGTCGTGTATGACCAAGGGTCAGGCATTGATTATCAATACTAAAAGACTCAATCCCAGAGTCATCAGGGCCACGATGCTTCATTGATTCAATCGCAGATTGAATCAATGGCAAGTGCTTGGTTTGCCTATCAGTAAGTAATCCGGCAATTCCACACATGTTACTAGTATTTCCAAGAGAAGTTTATTTATGAAAAACAAAAGAAGAGCGTTACAAACGTTACTAGCAAAGCACCTGTTATTAAAAAATGTTTTAGTGTGACACTCACGAGAATGAAACGATATTCTGATTTATATCCGTAAAAACTTACGAGGCACGCTAACTCTGTAATTACTGAAATGAGCCCAAAAACTAAAATGATGTTGTTCGGAGAAATGAAAGAACAGCATACAGAAGTTCCGATCTTCAATGTTGCATTACAGAATCGCACAACCATAAGTTCTTTTGTTTTCTCAGCGTGCAAGAGCAGCACTGAAAGAGGATAAGAGAGCATAGCCAACGCTGCTGACGGCCAAAGTATCTGGAGAACTCTAGCCACCGCTAGGTACTTTACGTCCAGTGCTAGAGGAATCCAGAGAGGGGCCGATACTCCAATGAGAGCTATGGGAAAACAACCTAAATAAATTAAGTTTCTTATTAATTTTTGTAGAGTTTCTAGCAGCGTTCCTTTTCTGTCTTGATCTATAAGATGTGCTATGAGTGATTGGCCAACTGCTTGGCCAATCACTGTAACAGGTGTTGTCATGAGGGACAGGCCAAGAAAAAAGAAGCCCGCTTCTACTCCTACAGCAGATGACACCACTATCACGGGCACTGTGTTGCCAAGGTGATTAATTAGAGCAGAGGGTGCGACAAACAAAATATAATTCAGATGTCTTTTTAAGCAGTCAATTATTTCATCAGTCTTTATGTACTTCTTTACGAAGATATATCCTGTTTTGAACGTAAACGATAACCCTGCCATCAATCCGATTACGCTACCTAGCAGCAGACCAGATGGACCTTGGTAAAGCGAGCCGATAATAAGCATGCAAATTATCGTTGAGAGCGATTGCATGATTCGTATAGTTGCTAAAAAATTAAAGCGTTTGGCTCTCGTGATTATGTATTGAAAATTATTCCCAATACCACCAATAAGCAATCCCGTTGGCAAAAGGTAGAGATATTGGTGTAGGCTTTCTATTCTTAAGGATGAGAGTAATTCCTTGCCTGCCAAAAGTGTTACTAGATAAGCACAGATTGAAACACTAACCGTAAAAAAAATTGCACATAGGCTGAGGTTAGCTGCATCTTTATCATTTTTGGCTAAAGGAATTGCCACCTCTAGACGTAGGCAACAGACTGTTAATAACGTTGTTAATATCGACTGATAGACACTGTAAACCTGTAGTTCTTTAGGATCGTAAAAGAAAGTAACTAACGGTATTCCAAGAAAAAATATTAGCCGTGAGACGATGTTGCTGCCAGCTACTTTGATTATGTCGTTGAAGAAGCGAGATGTCCCGTGGCGCATGTTCAACATTTAGATGGTAGAACTCAAGCGAGAAGTATTAGATATATCAAGGCTTTATTTATTAATAAACAACTGGTTGCATATAGGCATATCTATCGCAGCCCCGAGAATCGCCAACTAATAAATCTCTTGCCCATTTCTTAAGAAGAGTAAACTTGGTATTTGATGGAAATTCTAGCGGGTTTTGTTTGGTCGAGTTGTTAGGCAAGATGTTCAATAGTGAATTGGTATAGCCAAATTCATCCAGAGCCTGCCTAAATGTAATATCTGGTAAATAGAAAAGGTCTGCATACTTTTTATTGACCTTTGCTTCGAGAAAAGTAGAAATAAACTTGAGTGACGTCGAATTGATTCGGTCCGGTTGCAGTATTTCAATTTTATTTGAGTTTTTGCTACGCCATGTTGGAACTCGCTGAACACTAGCGCTCCGGTATGAGTTAGTTTTATAAAGGGTTTTGATTAATTCTGTCGGAATAGATTGGCCAGTTGCTTTTTTTATGATTTGCTGTGCAGTCAGATAGGGAGCCTGAATAAGATCTTCATATTTGATGCACATTGCACGTGGATGATTCTTGAAAGGATAAAAACTAGCGGCGCTTAAAAGCCAAGTCATAAGAGCTATGTTTCGATCGAATCCACGGCGATGAAGAGATTCAAGCACACTCAGCGGATTACGAACCATGAAAATAAAATAATTTGACTTGAATGTGTTCAAAAAAAGGCCAATTACACCACAGTTCACTGGGCTTTTTTCAAAGACTAGTCCTGAGACGTCACGTTCACGGTACGTAAGATAATTTTTAGCGAAAGTGGTTGCAAATTTAGTAGGACCTCGCCTTTGTGAAATTTGTTTAATGGACCGTGTTGTAAGTCCATAGTGTGGTAGCGCTGTTTTGAATAAACCGGTCCTTCTCACATAAACGTCGGGGATTCTACTTGATCGAAAAAGTATGCGAGAAATATTTTCAGCGGAATAAAAATGCTCACTCGAAAAAAGTCCCAACTCAGGACCACAAGCCGTGATGGGTGTGCT
>CACORA010000040.1 GCA_902629495.1 Planctomycetaceae bacterium | reverse complement strand
CGTGCAGGAGGCTATCCAGATGAGCGTTACTTCAGCCCTGCAGAACTTATGGCTGCTTATCGTGTGGTTGAATGGACGAACCACATGCTCAAGGACAAACAAGGCGTCAGTCAAGCCGTGAAATCGTACTAGCCTCTAAAAAGATGGCCTCTTCTGCAAAAGATTTCATAAGACCCTTATTTTTTTAGGAAAAACTTGCATTAACTTCTGAAAAAATAAAATACTGGTATCCTCACACGGAGGGAGCAGATGAAAGATTTATCGTTTATCAGTGCTCCCTTCCATTTTATTACGTTATTTTTCATGAAATTTGTCGCAAAGATTTTGAGGGATTCTATATGTCCTCTGAAAGTGTTTCTCCAAAGGTAGCTGATCGGCCACCGATTGGGGATGAAGTCATTGTTGAAGCTAGGAATCTTTCAAAGACGTATCGGGATTTCTGGGGTCGCAGTAAAAAAGTTGCTCTTAAGCCACTCGATCTGGAAGTCCGTAAGGGAGAGATATTTGGTCTCCTTGGTCCCAATGGTTCTGGAAAAACAACCACACTAAAGTTGTTGCTTGGGCTTATCTTCCCAACGTCGGGTGAAGCTCTTATTTTTGGTCGAGATGCCACCGACGTTTCCAAAAATGAGCGGATCGGTTATTTGCCTGAAGAATCGTATCTGTACAAGTTTCTTGATGCAGAAGAAACACTGGACTTTTATGGCCGCCTTTTTGATATGCCGCCTGAAGAACGGAAGCGACGAGCAGACATGCTCATTGAAATGGTTGGTCTTGGGCGTGATAAGAAGCGACAACTGAAAGAATACTCAAAGGGCATGACTCGCCGCATCGGTGTGGCCCAAGCACTGATTAATGATCCTGAGTTAGTCATGCTAGATGAGCCGACGAGTGGTCTTGATCCAATTGGTACGCGTGAAATGAAAGACCTCATTATTGATCTTAAGAATCGTGGGAAGACGGTGATCATGTGTTCCCACCTCTTAGCAGATGTTGAGGATGTGTGTGATCGTATTGCTGTGCTGCATCAGGGAGAATTGAGAGAATTGGGTCGTGTTGAGGACTTGTTGAAGGTGACGGATGTGACACAGATTCGCGCTACAGGTCTTTCGCAGGTCGCTCGCGATGAGATTGAAGCAGTCCTTCAGCGTCATGGTTCGGATAATGTTGAGATCGGCAATCCACGAACTACCTTAGAAGATTTATTTCTTGATGTGATTAGAGATACCCAGGCAAGACCTGGACGGCGCGCGCATAGCGTTGACGCGGAAGAAACTGGTGAAAGGTAGTTCATCCCAATGGTTCTCGAGCAGGAAATTCCATCGTTCTCGGCGTGGATAGGCCCAGCATTAGTCTGGTATTTTTTTGCTGCGGCAATGGTTCTTGTGTTTGGGGGCCTTATAGCTTGGATGGTGCAGTCGGCGTTGTACGGTCCATTGGCAGCAGGTGACAAGGTGTACCGTGGCCTTCTTGCTGTGGTCTTTGATCTCGCTGGGATGTCGTTCAAGCGTGTTCTCGCTTTAGCTCGTCTTGCTGTGCAGGAATCATTGCGTCGAAATGTGCTTGTTGTATTGCCGTTGTTCGCTATTTTGATTCTTTTTGCCGGTTGGTTTCTCGACCCATCAAGTACGAACCCGGGGAAACTCTATATTGGTTTCATTATTGCATCGACAAATCTTCTTGTTTGTTTGGTTGTTCTTGTTCTTTCTGTCTTTAGCCTTCCGGCAGATATCAAGGCAAAAGCTATTCAGACGGTAACGACGAAGCCTGTTCGGACGGGCGAGATTGTCCTTGGCAGAATGCTTGGTTTCGCTGCGGTTGGAACAGTACTTCTCGCAGTGATGGGATCCGTTGGATGGGCTTTTATTGTTCGAAGTGTCAATCATGTCCATTCGTTGACAGCTGAGGACCTGTTGGAAATCAGTGGAGAAGATGGCGGGGTCGTAAGCCTCGAAGGTCGAACAAGCCTTGAGAGAGTCCATCGTCACCGGGTCGTGCTCCCTGCTACTGGCTCTGGTTATACGGAAAATGAGCAAGGTCATCGCCATCCAGTCCAAAGGACAGCAGATTCTGGGGATGCACGTGAGTACAAGGTCGGCCCTCCTGAAGGAATTTTGGAAGCACGGCGACCGCTTCGTGGCGTTTTGCGTTTCCTCGATCGAGAAGGTCGGCCCAGTACGAGTGGTATCAGTGTTGGGAAAGAATGGTCTTACAGGCAATACATCGAAGGGGGCTCGCTCGCTTCGGCTATCTGGACGTTCTCTGGAATATCAGAGCAGCAATTCTCCGAAGGGTTGCCTTTAGAAATGCTTGTTCGTGTTTTTCGCACGTACCAAGGAAATATTGAGAAGGGAATTACAGGAAGTGTAAGAGTAAAGAATCCAGTAAGTGGCTTACAAAGCGACCCATTTTATTTCACGGCCAAAGAATTCACGATGGATTCATTGTTTATACCCAGAAAACTGATTGTCACCTCTGAGGATGGAGGCACTAGGCAGGTTGATTTATTTGGTGACATGATCGCTGATGGACGGGTTGAGATCGTGATGCAGTGTCTTGAGCCAGCGCAATATTTTGGTGTAGCACAGGCAGACTTCTACCTCCGTGCAGGTGAGGGTTCTTTTGCTATCAACTATCTCAAAAGCTGTCTTGGCATTTGGTTTGCGATGCTTCTAGTGACTGCAATGGGGGTGATGTTCAGCACGTTTCTTGCTGGTCCTGTAGCACTTCTGGCGACATTATCTGTTGTCATGGTGGGTCAATTCCGAGACTATGTTTTTCGGCTCTTTGAAAGTCAGGTGACGGGAGACTTTTCCATCATCCCGGGAGGTGGTCCGATTGAGTCACTTGTGCGGCTCGCAACGCAAGAAAGTATTACGGTTGAGTGGGAGGTTACTGCTGCTGCCCAATTTATACAAACGCTGGACACCTTTCTTCTGGCACCAATGCGACTCGGAGCAACACTTTTTCCATCACTGGGATCTCTGGGAACAAGCAACTTTTTAGCAGGTGGATTTGATATCCCGTTTGATTTACTCGTTGAAAATGGTTTTGAAACATTCGGGTACTTGGTTGCATTTTTTGTTGTTGGTGCCATGTGCCTGAGGGCGAGAGAGGTTGCATCATCATGAGTGATTCAGGAGTTCGGCATACAGGTCAAGCGAAGACAGACCATGGAAAAACATGGCTTGGTCTTCGTCCGTCTACGCTCATTATGTTGGTCGCCATTGCGGTTTTGTTGGTGCCTCTCTCAATGCTCAGCCAGCCGGCTGACTCATCAAGTACGGGTGGGAAACTTGCTCAACTCAGAAATGAATATGGTCTTTCTCAGGCGAATCTTGGAGAGATTGATCCCGCGAGTGAGACCATGCGACTTGCGTCACTGGGCCTGAAAAATATCGCTGTTACGCTGTTATGGGATCGTGCGAATCACTATAAGAAAGTTGAGGACTGGACTAATCTGTCGGCTACTCTTGAGCAGATGATAAAGTTGCAGCCCAACTTCTATTCAATTTGGGACTTTCAGGCTCATAATCTTTCCTACAATATTTCAGTTGAATTTGATGATTACCATGATCGCTATGCGTGGGTCATGAAAGGCATAGAGTTTCTTCGCCAGGGTATTTCTCTCAACCTTCGAGAGCCACGTCTTCTTGGTCGCATGGGTTGGTTTATTGGCCAAAAGATTGGTAGATCAGATGAGAAAAAACAATATCGTCGGCTATTCAAGGCAGACGATGATTTTCATGAACGGGATCGTCCTGGTCGAACTCTTTCTGAACGTGATAACTGGTTAGTTGCTCGTGAAAAGTATCTGCGGGCTCAGCAGTTGGTGGATTCTGGAGCACCACTGAACACGACACCACTTATTTTCCACAGTCAGCCGATGATGACAGCCATCAACTACGCTCGTGCGCTCGCTAAAGAGGGTGATTTTGGTGAGCCTGGCCGAGATGCTTGGAGACTTGCTCGTGATGAAATGGAACGCTATTCGGTTCGTGAAATACCAACGTCCTGGGATGTGCCTATTCGACTCGCTCTCCGAGAGTCAGAGTTAGCAAGAGCGGATCGCCTTGAGAAGGAGTTGGAAGACTTACTTCCAGGGCAGTTCAAGGCGCTTGAGCAGAAAAAACGTGATGAGTTGTCCCCAGAGGAACAGGCACTCCTGGACACCCCTAATGATGAACTTTCAGAAGATAAGGGAGAAGAAGTTGCAGGATTAAAAGCATCAATAGTGGTCACATGGCCGATGGTGGCAAGAGAAGCTCCTGCTGATGTGCGGTCAAAGGCGAGGGATTTGGCGAAGCAACTTACGGAAGCAAAGGAAACGGCAACAATTATCCAGCGATACCGGGATATTGTAAATTACGATTTTTGGAGAGCGACCTGTGAGGCAGGAGTTACAGATGACATGCTCAGGGCGCGTGAGTCGTCGTGGAAAGCGGATCAAGATTTTGAGAATGCACGTCTGCAAGCAGCAAAAAAATCCTACGAAGACTCGTTTGAGTCTTGGAGAAAAGTTCTCGATGCATCCAAAAAACTTCGAGATGATTTTCTGACGCGAGAGGATATCAATGATCTGGTTGGTCGATATCGTAAAGTATTGGAGCAACTCGATGAGCCATTCCCAAAAGAATTTATCCTGAAAGACATGCTGGACTAAACCAGGATGAGTCACCGTCGTAATTTTCGTGAACATCACGTATGTCTGTTCTGAATGTGGGTCGTGCGAGCGTAGAATTCATTTGTATTGAGAGCCTGGACTAGTTCTTGCGAATGAGTACCTTATCGATACGTCGCCCATCCATATCAACAACCTCAATAATGAGGCCATGCCACTGTGTGATATCACCTGTGCTTGGAATTCTTTCCAGTTGCGACAACACAAGACCGGAAACAGTTGAGTAATCACGAGTACCAGGCTCAACTTTAATCTCAATGGTATCAATCAAGTCCTCTATGCTTGCCCCCCCGTCAACAAGCCATGATCCATCCTCTCGCTGAACAAAGGCAGTGTCTCGTGCTGTTCTGTATTCATCGTGTATTTCACCTACAAGTTCTTCGAGAACGTCTTCAAAAGTTACGAGGCCTTCTGTTCCACCATATTCATCAAGAACAATTGCCATCTGGTTTTTTTCCTTTTGAAATAACCCTAGGAGCCTGTCGAGTGGCATGGTTTCTGGCACAAAAAGAGCACGATGCATGATCTTTCTCAGTTCAACAGGCCAACCCATCCATGTATGGCGCAGGACGTCCTTTAGGAAGACATAGCCAAGTATGTGATCGAGGGAACCCTCGTAGACTGGTAGCCTTGAATAGCCAGCCATCGCGATAGCCCCAATTATTTCACTCGAAGGGGTTTCGATGTCGAGTGCATCAAGATCGATTCTTGGTCTCATGATATCTCGAACGGTTCGCTCACCAAGGCGCAGAGCCTCTATGGCAACAGCCTGTTCAACCGGTTCGAGCACTCCTTCTGCTCGTCCTGTTTCCAGCAAGTGCTCGATATCATCAACTGACACAGTGGGGCCTTCCTGTTTGCCTGCACCAAGCAGAAAGAGTACTGCAGATGTCGCTTGACCCAGCCCCCATACAAGAGGTTTTGTGATCTGAGATATGCGTTGCATCGTTGGTGCAACAACTCGGGACACTCGTTCGGCATTACGTAATGCCAGCCTCTTTGGAACCAATTCACCAAAGAGGAGCGTAAAAAATGAGAGAAGTGCTACAAAGACAGTCAACGCAATTGGAGTGGAAGCATTTGCAATAAATGGTGGTGCAGTTGTACTGAGCCATGCAGCGAATGGTTCCACCAGCCGATCCCCACCGTATGCAGCTGCTAATGTCCCAACAAGCGTAATGCCGACCTGAACCGTTGGAAGAAAGCGGTCTGGATTGCAGGCCAAATCAAGGGCTGATTGAGCAGAACGATCACCATCTTCTGCTAATTGTCGCAAGCGCCCACGACGGCTTGCGACAATTGCCATTTCGGCACCGGAAAAAAATCCGTTTGCAAGAATCAGCGCTAGGACAATAAAAAATTCGGGAAACATAGTGAGGTGTCAGGGTTCCATAAGTGTGTCACGTCGGATGACTGCTAAGTTGTCTCGATGGATAACTTCGTCGTAATGGCAATATCCAAGAACGTCAGCGATTTGATCAGTCTTCAGTCCATGAATGCGTTGTAGATCTGTGGATGAGTAGTTCACTAAACCACGTGCAAATACATCTCCTTTTTCATCCTTCAGATCCACGAGGTCACCAGCAGAAAACGTACCGGTGACACCTTGGATACCTGCGGCAAGGAGACTACTGCCAGTATCTATGACGGCATGAAAAGCTCCTGAATCCACTTTGACGGAGCCTCTAACGTGAGCAGACCACCCAAGCCATCTTTTTCTGGCTGGCAAGGCTGTTGTTCGGCCAAAAAAGAAAGTTCCTTTGTTTTCTCCTCGGAGTATTGCCGGTAGTACGGAGTCATCACGACCACTGGCAATAACACAGTGTCCACCCGACTCATTGACGATTCGTGCGGCAGCAATCTTACTTGTCATACCACCTTTAGAAAGACTGCTGGAATGATCATTCGCCAAAGACTCAATTGACTCATCAATTGTCCGCACGGTTTGAATGAGCTCAGCATTTTGTTCATCTGGATGAGTTGAGTAGAGACCATCAACATCTGATAAAAGTACTAACAGCGATGCACCCAGGAGAGTTGTTACAAGGGCAGCTAAATGATCATTGTCCCCGAAGCTGGTTCGTAGTTCTTCAACGCTAACAGTATCATTCTCATTGATGATGGGAATTGCGTTGTAATGCAGAAGACTTCTCAATGTATTACGAATATTGAGGTATCGAGACCGATTCTTAAAATCATCTGCTACAAGTAACACTTGAGCAGCATGACGTCCTTGTGCTCTGAAAACCCGCTCATATGCCTCAATAAGGCTGCTTTGGCCAACTGCAGCAATAGCCTGGAGGTGCCCTAGTTCTTTCGGGCGTTTGTCTAGACCTATCCGGCCCATGCCAGCACCAACTGCACCAGAACTGACAAGAACAACTTTTTTTCCTGAAGCTACGAGGGAATCCACCTGCCTTCCCAGCGATTCAATACGTACTGTGTCAAGCAGACCATCAGCACGAGTCAGTACGCGAGTGCCAATTTTGACCACGATCAAATTCGCATTGGAAGTAATGTCTTTCCTGCTTGGATCGGATTTGCTCGTTGTCATAGTTCCACGTAGCGAATTTGCTTCCTCCCAAAAGCCAAAAGAATGGTTTTTACCGCGGATGCTCTCGGCGTCATCCGGTCATTCCTTATCAAAGCGTTGAGAAATTTGTATCAAGTAGCATATATTAAGTAATGGATTTAGTTTTTTCACCATCAATGGTGTAGTCACATTCGGTGATCTGTCCCCATCACGAATGCATTTTGACGGCTATTTGCACCTCACAAATGGTGAGTCGCGTGTTCTTTTTCCGTCGCAGGGTTCAGGTCAATTTTCTCGACCCATGCTAAGAATACTGCTGAATCTCAAAAAATAACGTCAATTGTCAGTTGGAATGACCACATGAAATCCTGCACGAAGACAGCTTCCTACGATCCTGACCCTCAAGAGATGTTGGAAGCGTGAGCAAGATCTTTAGATTTCTACAGTTCGTCTTCTAAGCACTGCTCGCCAGATGGGTTTCCCTGCAAGTCTCGTGCGACGTTCGAAATGAGTGCGGTAATCGAGATCATGCTCTGCTGGCGGTGCCGTTTCTTTTTGAGGCTCACTAAAGAGACCAGTTTGATGTGCAGTCATCATGGCCTCAGAGTAGTACTCCTCAACATCAGTCCAAACATGAAGTCGTCCATCAGCAATAAGTACCCGGCCAGCATGTTCAAGAAATGGCCGGCATAAAACTCTGCGCTTTCGGTGTCGGGCTTTCCACCAGGGATCAGGAAAATAGACGTGGATAGCGTGAAGGCAGTTGTCAGGCAGCATGGTCTGGACGAGTCGTTGTGCATCTCCATGGATAACACGAGCATTGGACACGCCAGCAATCGCTAATCTGCCAGCAGCCATGCGGGCGTAGCCTGCCGCAATTTCAATTCCTAAAAAATTGGTGTTTTGGTGTACAGAAGAAGATGTGACAAGGAACAGACCTTTTCCGCTTCCGACTTCGAGTTCTACTGGATTGTCATTCAAGAAAAGAGACGCTGGCTCCAGAAGTTCTGGCAACTCGCCAAGAATTGAAAAATGTGAAGAAAGATTGACGCCCGGAGCAGGCTTTTTAGGTGCACGGCGAGGCATAACGCTAGAACAAAGAATGAGATGAAGAGAACATCAAAAATCTATTCAGCCTTCGCTGTTTCACGAAGATAATCAACAGGAAGAGGCACCCCTTTAATTATGCCATCTACAACAATGTTGTTTCGAACAATTCCCTGAAAACGACAGATAATCATGGCTTTTGGACGAACTCGTACTCGTTCTACAGCGATGACGAGACGGTCACCGGGAACAACGGGTTCTCGAAAACGAACATCTTCCATTCCACCAAAGCCCATCACTCTCGCTTGAAGAAGGTTGCGTTTCTGAGTGTAGTAACTCGCTAACTGGGCTGCTGCTTCACAGAGCATCACTCCTGGCATTACAGGCATCACAGGAAAATGCCCTCGTATCCAGAACTCATCTGGTGTGATGTCCTTATATCCAACACAGAGGTCACGAGAGTAGTCTTCGTGCACAATGGCCGTCAGTTGTTCCATCTCAAAGCGTTGCTTGTTCCAGCGACGAATTTCTTCGATATCAGCAATGACATTCGAAAGGTCATATTCATCTGGATGAATAATGTAATCACGTGGTGCCACGGTAAAACACTTTCTAGGGGTAGCTATGTTGAGATGATGAGAAAGCCTACGTTTTGATGTGCTTTCGCTTCGCTTTCCGTGCTTTACTATTAGCAGGACGAGCACCGTGGTTGGCCTTTTTTAGACCTCGATGAGGCTTTGACATAACATTCTCCATTCCGTTTCGCAAAAAAAAGTTCCTGCAAACTTTACCACGGTTCGAGATTATCTTCCATCGGTGGCTTCTTTTCAAAGATTTCACGAAAAAATCAAGGGTGACCGGAGGAACGCGTTTGCGTTGAGGGATGATCAGCAGCAATAGCATCCCGAAGACTTGTTCGAAGAATTTCGACAAAACTTGCCATTAAGAATCCAAAAAGACCTCCGATAATGGCTGACGAGAGTCCTCCAAGAATCGCTCCTGCTGCTGAACTTCCAGTTGCAAATATCAACATGAGCGAGCCAGTCAGACCACCAATTGTGGCACCGATACTGGCAGAGATCGGTACCAGACTTCCCAAGCGTTCATGTCGCTCTAAGCGAGTTGGAGCGGATGGCGGAGGGATGGGTATGGGATGAGGAGCCGATTCATGTAGGGTTCGCTGTTTGTCAGAGGAGTCTCGCAGTCGTGTGCCGATCGCATTACCGGCAACATGCATTGCGATACTGGCAATGACAACAGCCGCGGCCATCCATCCAGCAAGCCCAAACCAGCCAATTGCAGCAAACGAAACTGCTGTGACGACAGTAATCCAAGAATACGTGACGAGTCGCATATAACCTCCGGAAAAATTATACCCAAAGTTTAGAATGCGTCTCGAACAGCGTTGCCAGTATAAATGGGAAGGATGCGATAATAGACTTCAAGCGTGAGTACAGCCAATGCAGTATGAGCTAAACGCCCCCCCGAAGCTGTATCACCATCGTTGAAAAACCAACTTCCAACTTCATGGCCGGCCTTTGACTGAAGAGAGATGAGCTGATCACGGTTTTTCCGATTCCAGCGTGGCCAGACTGGATGATTCGATTGGAGGAGTGCTTGGGAGAGATAGAAGTTCTGATACACAGCATGAGGGTCTGGTCCAGTTTTTGCCAAGGCTGTCACCCCACGAAGAAGTGTTTCATTTTCTGGTCGCCAGCCGGTATACATTCTACAAAGTAAGCCAATGGCTGAAGTACAGGGTGATTCACCGGGTGTCATATATCCGTACGACGCTCCATTATTTGACTGCACCCGATCAAGGAACCGCTTTACTCCTTCAATGGTCGGCGAAGGTGTTTCGATACCGGTCATTGATGCACTTTTTAAGGCAACGAGTTGCCAAGCGGTGGCCGTTATGTCTCCTGCTTGACCTGGAAGATATCTCCAGCCACCGCTATGTTGGTCCTGAGCGGTCTGAATAAAGCGAATTGCTTCTTGAAGATACGGTACCAACATGTCATCTCCGGCAAGACCATAGGCTTCTGCAAGAGCCAAAGTAGTGACGCCATGACCATACATTGTGCCTTCACAAAAATCTCCACCCCGTGGCGTTGGCTGCATTCGACTAATGAGGTAATAAATTGCCCGTGAAACTTTTTCTTGATACGGACCTTGTACATGGGTATTGCCAGAACCCAAAAATGGCAAGAGTGCAATAGCAGTGCTAGCTGTTGTGCTACGAATTGTTCCAGGGTTCCGACATGCGCCCTCACACCGACAGCCAGAAAGATCAAACTGCCAAGAACCATCCGCCGCTTGATGCTCTGCTAGCCAACGAAGCCCAAGTTCAACAGCCCGCTCACTTTGAGCCGATCCTCCGTTTGCCTTCACCGCTGCAGAACGAGCATCACCACAACGAGAATGAAAACCTTTTTCTTGTCCCTTGCCCTCTGGGTTCAGGCTGTCAGGTGCAGACTTTGAAGTGTTTAGCCGTGTGGATGAGCCTAACGATGTCTCTTGAATAGTTGGAGCACTTGGTCGTGAGCCCTCCAAAACTATCGAGCCTGCCTGAACTGGTAAGTCGACTGTAGTGAGAGGTTGTGTATCGACAAGTGGAGCATTTATTGAAATCTGAGGCTGTGCATCGATCGTTGCATCGGCAGTTTCCATCGTCTCTGAAGGATCAACGGTGGGGGAAATATCCAGAACATGGTTCAGTTGAAGGTCATCGTCATATTGTTCATGAAAACTACTTTCTCCAAATGCAATCAAGAGTGGCGGTGGTCGCTTTGGTGTTTTCCACTCGTTCACGAGCACAACAAGAAGAAGACCGATAAGCACGTGACAAAGAAGGCTTGTATACCCAGATTGAACTGCTGGGTTGCTGGCAAGCTGATCGAGCAGTGGCTTACGGGAAGAGTTGCTCATAGGGGTACCGATTGGAAAAAATGCACACTTTTTACGAATTTCATCGATTGTGAAGATTCTCGACAGGCTTTAATGAAGCAGTTCCGCCTAAAACGCTGCTGTAGATTAAGTCGGACACTTGATAGATAACAGTTAAACGTGCAGCACGAATGGTCCGATTTTCACGTTTAATGATCTGGAATTATTCTACAAACGTGTCAACGTCGTTGCCGGAATCCTGATACAACGGCAAACCGTGCTTGAAATAAACTTCGAGCGTCATGGTGGCCATTGAGGTCACATAAATACGTCCTCCAACTCCAGGAGCATGACCTTGTGAAAATCCTTCAAAGTAGCTTCCCTTTTGATGCCCCTTAGTAACCTGTGCATCGATAAGCATTTTTGACATTTTTCGTTGCCAGTCTTCCCATTCAGCCGGAAGTTGTTGTTTCAGATGGTACAGAACCTGAGTGGTGTAATAGGCTGCATACATATCACGAGATGGTCCACCTTTTGCTAGTCGTTTCGCTCCATTGATGAGCGCATCATTCGTTTTCTTCCATGATGTAAACATACGGCAAAGTAAGCCTGCTCCGGTTGTTGACGCACGAAAGTTTTTCGACGGATCAAGATAACCATAGGCAGAGCCGTCTTCGGACTGAACATGATCTAAGAATGTTGAAACTTTTCTCACGACATATGGGTCGACTTGGAGCCCTGACATCAATCCACTTTTGAGTGCCATCACCTGCCAGCAGACAGCAGATGTATCACCGGGCTGTCTTGGGTTGTATCTCCAGCCACCTCCGACGGGATCCTGAGAGGCCATGATAAATGTGATAGCGGCCTGAGCTGGAGCCAGAAGGCGATTGTCCTTGGTCATACCGTAGGCTTCTGAAAGGACAATGCCAGCAAGACCTTGGGAATACATATTCCCACCTTTGTTCCCACTGACATAAGCTTTTCCATTTCCATTGAGTGTTGCTTGGCTGAGAAAAGCCAGGCCTTTATCCATGACCTGCCGATACTTTCCTTTGCTCCCTGGGGCCATGTGTGTGTAACCCTGTCCGAGCATAGGAAGAAGTGCGAGGGCAGTTGCAGCAGCACGATCATTGAGGTGAGAGTCACGTTCAGGATTTTTACATTGACCCATGCATCCTGGACATTGACGGAAATCAAAAGACCAGCCTCCGTCAGGCATCTGATGTTTCTTGAAGTATTCGCATGAGGACTCTACAGCTCGAATAATTTCGTCTGGGTTACCTCCGCCAGCTTTAATCATTGCCTTTTGGGCACCAGCATCAGAACGAGCAGCAAATCCAGTTTTTGATCCACCAGATTGTCCTCCGATGGTCTTGAGGAGATCTGTTGACATGCTGATATCGGCTGCGATGTCATTGACATCGACTGTTATGTCAGATGCAGCAAGATCATTTGCCTCTGATACCACTTCAACAGATTCAAGAGCAACAGCCTCCGGTGCTTCTGTAATTTCTGTCTGGTCTTCAACGGATTCCACATCATCTGGTATTTCAACTGGCTTGATTTCCTCAATATCTTCAACAGACTCGGTTGGAGGCGATTCAATCGTTTTGATGCCAGCCCTCTCAGGTGTGGGCGTGACAATGAGAGCCATAGTGAGCAGCACAATCACATGCAAAACCATACTCACTAGCCAGGCCGGTGCTTGGCTCATGGTTGTCTCCAATTCAAATTCATTCTGTTGTAAAGGGAAATACTGTTTGGATCTTACTCGTTAAGAAGCTGTCATGACTAAAGATAATCGAACTTCTATCCACTGCCATAATCAAGGCCTCTCAATTTTATCGCGTAAAAACATCTTGAGCAAAATAGTGAAACGGGTTTTTTGTGAAAAACCACGATGTTTAATTGCTCTTCTGGCAGGTAATTGATTAAATCGGTATCTTTGAGCATTGTTTAGTTTCAGGTCAATATTTCCCGGTGTACTTTTGGTGTGAGAAACGTTAATGGCAAAAGGCAAGAAAAAACTCGAAGTTGTCCACCTAGCGTGTGAGGAAACCGGTGACTTGAATTACACCCTTCGACGAAAGACGGGTGGTGAGAAGTTGAAAGTCAGGAAGTATTCACCCCGTTTGCGGAAGCACACGCTTCACACCGAGAAGAAGAAGAAGTAGTTTCAAGGCAGACTACATCATCAATCAACTTCTCGATTCGTTCCTGACCAACCAAGAAATCAATTTCGATTTCAACGGCAACTAAAGGTATTCCGTCAAGTTCATCCTGTTGGATTTTTACTAGATCCTTAAGTGTCGTAATGACCAACTCTGCATTTTGTTGGGACGCCCAGCCACCGAGTGACGTCACGTCGTCATTAGAATAAGCATGATGGTCAGGGAAAGGCCGGAACGCAACCACATTAGCATCTAGGGGTGTTAGTGAGCAGTGAAAGGCATCAGGATTTCCAATGCCAGCAAAGGCGACAACTTTTTTTCCATTCAAAAGATGGATTGGTAGGTCAACCCCACTGAACTGCCTTAGGCGCTGTGGTTTGTGATCAGCCTCAGCCCAAATCAATGGTTTCGTGCTGCAAAGCGTTTGAAATGTATTACGTATATCCTTTCGCTTTGATTCATCAACAAGCGTTGAGCGAGTCAGCACGATTGCGTCAGCGCGACGGATTTCGCGGAGTGATTCACGAAGAAGACCTCGTGGGAAAAGAAAGCCACAACCATAAGGATCCGTTGCGTCGACAGTAATGATGTTAATGTCACGAGCGAGACGACGGTGTTGAAATCCGTCATCAAGAATCACTACATCAGAACCATTTTTAACTGCTTTGCGAGCAGCGACTATTCGATCACGGTGAGCGAAATGTTGAACACTTGACAGAATGAGAGAAAGTTCTGCCGCCTCATCACTTTGTTGGCCCTGTTGCGCGCCATATCCTCTGCTCACTATTGCTGGGTGCCTTTTCAAAGCCATGAGGTGGCGAGCAATCCACGAGACAAGGGGTGTTTTTCCAGTGCCGCCAAGAGAAAAATTTCCAACGCAAATGACAGGTGCCCCACATGAAAAGCTTTGACGAACTCCAAGGTCATAGGCACGGTTTCTGAAGTAGATTGCTATCCCATACGGAATAGAGAGAACACGAAGCAAAACTCTCGCAGCGCTAGCCAAAAGGCGAGTGTCCGTTCCATCCACCAAACGCTTGAATGAGGTGGCATTTGGTAGTATCGACATCCAAATCAGCCTCTACGAGCAGAAAAAACAAAGAATCATTTGCGGGTAGTCATGATCATGCACCGTGGCTTTACGTCCTGTCAACGTGGTTAGTTCGAAAACAGAGGTCTTTGCATATACTCTTAAGAAGCATAAGTGAATGCGTCGATGCGACATCGACGGGTTTGTTGGTCTTGGAGTGTTGGTCTTGGAGTGTTGGTCATGGCGTCGGTTTCTGGTGATTCGTCACACCCACTAGCTGTTGGTTCTTGGGCTGTCGA
>CACORA010000039.1 GCA_902629495.1 Planctomycetaceae bacterium | reverse complement strand
GACCAACCCGGCCCTGATTGACATCGACCCACTGAATCATTCCATGCGGATCGACAATAAATGTGGCCCGTTGGCAGTACCCTTCTGTTTTCTCCACAATGCCGAGCTCTGGCGCGAGTTTCTGTGCAGCAATCAGTGGATAAGCAAGGTCCTTCAGATCAGCATGGGAGCGTCGCCACATCATGTGCGACCATTCATTATCCGTACTTCCTCCCACAACACTTGTATCACGATCCGTAAAGTTCTTAAGTTGCTTATTGAATTCAGCCAATTCCGTTGGGCATACGAACGTGAAATCCTTTGGATAGAAAAAGAAAACTGTCCACTTTCCCTCATAGTCAGCACTTGAGAGTAGTTTGATGTCATCCTTGTCTGTCCCGACACACGCCTGGCAGGAAAATTTTGGAAATGAGTCACCAACAGTCAGCATGAATGTTCTCCTAATGGGAAAAAAGCAGAAACAAAGTGTACGAGTGCTTCAACGACGGTTCAATATGGCACCACGGATTTATGTGATACTGTCATTGTTCTCCTTCAGACCTCCTGTATGAACCATCAATCTTCCCGAGAACCATCGATTCGACGCGACATGCTGTCCGGACGAACTGTTGTGGTCGCACCAAAACGTGCTGATCGCCCCAGAGATCACATGCCAGCATCAACACGCTCCAAATCCTGCCATTTTTGTGCGGGAAATGAGGCTCGCACACCTCCGCATATTTTGAGAATCCCGAAGGAGGAAAACCTGCCATGGCAGGCTCGAATTATTCCAAATCGATACCCTGCCATTGAATTATTGAAGCAGTTATCAAGCGAGCTTGCTACGCGTCCCGCACATGGCGTCCATGATGTCATTGTCGAGTCTCGGGATCATCTCCGATGCATTTTGGAAGGAGACGAAGTAATCTGGCGAGACGTCTGGAAACTGATTCAACAGCGGCTTGCCATGCTTCATGAGATTGATGGAATTCAATGGGCAACCATCTTCAAAAACTCTGGCCCAACAGCTGGAGCCTCACTTGAACATCTCCATAGCCAGATTGTTGGCCTTGATTTCATACCACCAGCGATTGAATTGAAAATGGCATCACTCGTGAAGAATCCTCAGTCCTTTCATCAGCTGATCGCTCATGCTGAAAAAAAAGATTGTGTCATTGCCAGAGCGCATGATGTCATCGCCATCCTTTCACCAGTTCCGCGACAACCATTTGAGACATGGATTCTCCCTTGCGAACCAGATCCTTTTTTTTCATTGACTGCCTCATCGAAGGCGGAGGCGATTGCCACTCTCACTCGAACCGTCATTGCTAAAATCAGATCTGTCCTTCCTCAGGTTGACTACAATTGGTGGCTTCACCAGGCTCCGTTTGGTAACCATCATTCAGTTATCAAAACACACTGGCACTGGCACCTCGAAATACTTCCAAGGATTGCTCCCCTTGCAGGCTTTGAACTCGGTACTGGCTGCCACATCAATACACTCTCTCCGGAAGATGCTGCCCAACAACTGAAGCATGTGCCAGACTAGTCCGGTTTTTTGCCCAACTCATTACATATGAAATTCGAACGGTGGAGCCAACTGAAATTGAATCAAGGCATTGCAACATAGAATAGCCGGAGTAAAAACCCATTCGTTAGAAAAAAGTAGTATAAAACAGCACTGAATACGGAGTAATCGCATGCACACAAATGGGCTGTTCATTACTGGCACGGATACCGGTGTTGGAAAAACTGCAGTGGCAGTTGCCATCACAAAAGCAACGTGTTCGACCGGAAAACGCGTTGGAGTGTATAAACCTGTTGCAAGTGGAGTTGTCTTTGATGGAAGGAGTGACATCGAGCAACTCTGGGAAGCTGCTGGCAAACCACTTTCACTTCATACGGTCTGCCCACAGTCATTCGAAGCAGCCATTGCTCCCGTACAGGCAGCCTTGATGAGCGGAAAACAGGTTGATGAAACGCTCCTAAGGGATGGGATTCTCCCGTGGCTGACATGCAGTGACTTCCTTGTTGTTGAGGGTGCGGGCGGTCTCTTTTCACCACTTGGGCGACACTCTCTCAACAGTGATGTGGCCCGTGACCTCCGCTTTCCACTGATCATTGTGGATGATGCTCGACTAGGCATGATTGGGAGAACACTTGCAACCGTACGGGCAGCCCAAGCTGAAGGACTACCGATTCATGAGGTGGTCATATCGCACACTGAGGCTCTCTCTGGATCATTGGATGATCCATGCTCCAAGGCAGGCCTTGTACACGATGGAATGCGTGAACTTGTTGCACGATTGGAAGGGATTCCAGTGAAAGAACTCACACATGGTGCATCTATTCTCACAACACCAACATGATGCGTAAACTATTCGAAGAAACAATGGCCGTGTGCAACCACGCAAAACAAGAACTATTATTACGCTGGAGCAAGAGACAATGAGCACAGATCCTTCTGAGCAACCAGAGAAAAAACCTCTTCAGCAGATTCAACACTCATCGGTCACGGCTAGAGTGACTGACTCCGTGGGCCAAGGTGTGTTTGCCACAGCGGCAATTGTGTTGGGAAGTCCTCATGAATTCACGATTGATTTTCTGCAGTCCATGGTGCGTCCAAGCCGGGTCGCAGCTCGTGTGGTGTTGCCTCGTCCGGTCGCAGTACAATTTGCTACGGCTCTCAGTGAAGCCATTGGAAAATATACGGAGGCCTTTGGAACCTCGCCTCACCATCCAACTCGCAAGCCCGAACCACAAGCCGCGCAAAGCGATCCACCAACTACTCCACTATCAGGTGCGTCCGCGGCTAGCAAAGACGAACCGGCTATTGCCGATATGTATAAGCATCTCAAACTTTCAGATGACATGCTGGGAGGTGTTTATGCCAACACTGCCTCTATTACACATACTGCTAGTGAATTCTGCTTTGATTTTATTGCACAGTTTTTCCCACGGTCTGTCGTCACTGCCCGTGTCTACATGGCCGCTTCACGAGCACCCGAACTCCTTGCCTCACTGAAACGATCAACTGGGATGGAGTAACGCTGCCTTGGCAATAAAATTTCTAGGCCGCGGGACGCTTGAGCCCATCAGTAACTTTACCGGCTATTGCGTTCTGTGGAGCCTCAACTCTTTCGTGTCCCATATATTCTGGCACAAGGCCCTTTAGTACATCCCGAACGTCATCTGATGGTAGAAAAGCAGCGGCTTTCATCTGATCAAGGAGTATGTCGATAGTAAGACCTGGCATATACGTCAACTTGGCAGAATGAATCTTGGCATGACTCGTCTTTTGCAGTTCCTCTTCTCCCTTAAAAAGTTCTTCAAAGAGTTTTTCTCCAGGTCGGAGGCCACTAAAACGAATTTCAATATCACGACCTTCCTCTAGGTGAGACAGACGAATCATATCACGTGCCAAGTCTGCAATGCGGACTGGCTCACCCATATCCAAGACAAAGACCTCACCTCCCCGGCCCATCGTGCCAGCCTGAATCACAAGCTGCGCGGCCTCAGGAATGGTCATAAAATACCGCTCGATATCCGGATGTGTCACAGTGACCGGGCCACCTTGAAGAATCTGCTCACGAAAAATAGGAACGACACTTCCAGCTGAATCCAAGACATTTCCAAATCGTACGGTTGAAAAACGAGTGTCTGAATCCTGACTGAGAAGCTGGATAGCAATTTCTGCTAAACGCTTACAGCACCCCATCACACTTGTTGGATTAACGGCTTTATCGGTTGAAATAAGCACAAATGCTCGCACGCCAGCACGTGAAGCCGACTCTGCGAGGTCGGCCGTAGCTAAGGTTATATTTTTTACAGCCTCCCCCGGATACTGTTCCATAAGTGGCACATGTTTATACGCCGCTGCATGAAAGGCTACTGCCGGCCTATACTCCTGCATGACCGCATCAATCCGTTGACGATCTGTAATATCAGCCACACATGGCGTGATGTCTGTCTCACCATTTGACCCCAGCCGAGTGAGTTCTCGTTCAAGCCAGAAGAGTCCGGTTTCATGACGATCAAGCAGGATCAACCGTCCTGGCCCATGTTTTAGAAGTTGTCTACACAGTTCTGAACCGATGCTTCCACATGCCCCAGTAACTAAGACCGTCTCATTACTGATCCAACGACTAATCCCCTCAAAGTCAATCTGAACAGACTCCCGACGTAACAAGTCAGCAATATCAACAGGACGTGGCTGCATTTTCACCTGGCCATTCAACATGGTCTCAAACGCAGGAAGAATGGAGGCCGGACAATCGACTGCTGTACAGCGCTCACATAATTCTCGAACCTCACCACCAATAAGAGTATTCGAGAGCATGAGGACTTCATCAATTCGATGACGAGCAATTAATTTTTCAATACTCGCCGTTGTCCCCACGACTGAAACACCACCAATGGATCGACCAATCAGATTGGCATCTTTTGCGTTGGCAACAATTCCCACAATAACACGACGCCCTTGTGCACCAGCCTGCATGGAACGTGCAACGGCTTCACTTGATGGACATGTTCCCACCAATAAAACACGTGTCGCCTGTTGGATTGACCAACGACGAAGAAAGCTGCCAAGTTCACTGACTACTCCTCGAAGACCACCAAGCAGGGAGATGGCAATAAACCAGTCGATGAGATAGATACTCCGAGGAATGCCAAGTTCGGTAATCATTCCAATTGGTGCAGCAACAAGCAGGCCTGCACTCACGCCAAAAATAAGCTGCCAGAGATCGCGTAGTGTCACACCACGGATGCTTGTTCGGCGACCAGCAACAAGAAAAAGCATTGCAAACTGAATTGGCACCATCATTCCGAGTGCCCGACTCATGCTGGCCCACTCCTGAGAAGACAACACGCCTTCAAATCGAACGATGTAGGAGACAAAAATCGCAACGGCAAGAGTGAAGACATTAATCGCATCCCATACAAGCTCAAGTCTCGACAACGCTTCCAGGCGATGAACCATACTGGAAAAAGAATGTGATGGTTTCATTGCTGTCGAACTCCAGAATCTGCATGCGGATCGTTGTGAGGAGATACCGACTGAGTGGGTTCCGAGGCAAGTCGGACTCGCAGCTTTCTCAGTTGATTGAGTCGGCTTTTGACAGCTGATGCATCGGGCCGCCGAAGCAACAGCCAATCGATGTGCTGCTTCGCAGTATCTGGGTCATCAAGTAAGATTGCGAGATCGACACAGGCAAGCCGGGCTCCATAGTGTGAGGGATTTGCTTTGATTGCTGCATCCATGGCCAAGGAGGCTTGCTTGATCTCTCCAAGTGTTCGAAACAGGTTGCTGGCCTCACAGTACAGTGTGCATCGTTGCGACGCCTGCTTGGGCGTCCGCGCTGCCTCAGCAGCAGCTAATACCTCTTTCAACCGATGTTCACGAACAGATCGCATATCTTCTGCCGTTGACTGTAGCGACCAGACTGAATCAATCGCCCGCAACCCAGCAAGATCTGGAGTCAGCATGGTCATTGCCTCAGGGGCAGAGATCTTCGTTCGCAGAAGATTCAAAATCATCGTACGATGTTCAGACGAGATATGAAAACACTCTCGCTGGTATGCAACCGCTTGTTCTACATCACCATCAAGCTCAGCCTGTCGAGCAGCCTCAAACAGGACTGTCCCACTATGTGGACGAACAATTAAGGCTTGGGCAAGACACCTTTGCGGAAGCTGTGGCTCAAATGTTTCGAGAAATGCAAGGTTTGCGAGAACACACCAGGCTTCCCCTTGGAATGGCGATGCCACAACAGCCCGTTTTGCTGCTTGGTATGCCTGATGTAAGTCATTCAAATCATCACCAGTGTTGGCAGATAACCATGCTTCGAAAGTATCTCGACTTTTAAATCCTCCTGACAGTGCTGCTTGTCGCAGGTCAACAAGTGTCACTTGTTCACCCTTAAGCTGTCGTGAGAGACCAAAATGTTCACAACGTGCTGTTGCAAGTTCAGCCCACGCATTCGCATGATTTGGCTGTACAGCCACAACGTCTTCCAAAAGGAGAATTCGTTTATTCAGACCAGATAACACATGCTTTCGCTGTACAACTAAAGCATGTAGTTTTTCTTCTATCGCTTGTTGCACTGCCTGATCAGAGTCATGCGACTTCGTAATTTCGAGCGATAGTGCTGCTTCAGAGCGAATAACTTTTCTTTGTTCACTGGCAAGCAAGCGTGACTGTTTTACTGCTTCGTCCCACTGTGGCTCAACCAGTGCAGCCGAGATGTGCTCTGATGCCAAGAGACCGAGAAGTACCATTGCAACACCTACAACAACCACTGACAGTACCCGCGGTACTGGAATATTCCAACTCGGAAGCCAAAGAGCATACTTCTCTGCTATTCTGATTCCGCAGGTTCCCAACACCACCATAAGTGTTGTGATGGCAGGGACATACCAGTTGAAGTGTCCGATAGCATGCACCATTCCGGCAACCAATCCGGTAAAAATTGCAGCAGCAATGACTTGCTCCTGAGACGAGCCCTTGCAATAAACTGTTGCGGCTGCGGCAAGTGCAACAAAAAGCACAATCAGAGTGATACCTAAACCAATGAAGCCCGTCTCTACGGCAAGATTCAGATAACTGTTTTCCGCATGGACGAAATGGGTCAGGTCAGTTGAAGGCATGGTCATTGGTGAAATATCACCGTGGGTTCCAATACCGGTTCCGAGAAGAGGAAACGCGGAGATCGTCTGACATGCTGCCCTCCAAACCTCCTGTCGGCCAAATGTTTTTTCAAACTGTTGTGAATCAAAAAGTGTTTCCGCTCGCGCACTCACCTGAGCCATCCCACTAATCTGAAGCGCAATCACAATGGTGGAAAGTGCTGCAAGAAGGCTAAAACCCATTTTTGGTTGTACATGGCCAGTTCTCATGAGCATGCCGCACCCAAGGATTGATCCAACCACAAGAGCGATACTGCCGCCACGGGAAAGTGATAGAAATACCGTCAAGCAGATCGTACTAAGGATGCCTAATCCAAGTGCAAGCTGCAGTCCATTGATTTGATGGTTGACTGGCTTTCCTTGGGAGCCAATTCGTTTTGGAGATAATCGAGTACGACGCCCTCGTATACCCTTTTTTTTACATCGACAGATACACCATAGGACTGGACCAATAGCAATGGCAAGAAAGCCTGCAAAATCATTTCGGTTTCGAAACATAGATTTGACAATACCCCCTTCCCGATGGAAGGAGACTGTGGCAATATCAAAATTATTTCCAATATGACCGACAAACTGAATCAGTCCATGCAGGGAAAGGATCAATGCTGCAGCCACCACGATGTAAAGTATCCGTTCTATTGCCTGTATTGACCGAGCAAACTGATACACAATGATGGCTAGCACACCCTGAGCAAGCAGGATTGAGAGCCCGACATAAGTTTCACTGGGATTAACTGAAAGCGTTCCCCAGAGCCCAAGAGACCATGTTCCACCAGAATATGCAGGCAATATATCGTAAAGATGTTGCGAGAAACCACGCATCAGATCTTCTGACAGTGTGCAAAGTTGAACACTGCCAACGATGAGTCCGAGGGCTAAAAAAAACTCTCCGGGGCCTACGGTCCACGAGATCTGTTCCTGACGCATGACTCGCATGATCCACGCCACACAGGCCATGATTCCTGCAATAGAAAGGACCGCGTATCCCGCTGGATGACGACCGCCCACCACAAATGGCAACACAAAAAGAGCCAGCAATATTGCTACACAAAAAAAGAATATATCCAACTGAGACAACAGTGATGCAGTCTGAGGTTGAGGACTGCTTCGTTTTCGTCGTTGTGAAGTGTGAGAATAAGGAATCCCTGTCATGCAGCCCTCGAGTGTCGTAGGGGCGGATTATCTTCCTCGTAGTCTTCCCCCCCATCGAACTCGTCATATGCTACTGTATCATCGTCATACTCTTCATCATCTAGACCATAGCCATCGCCATAGCCATCGCCATAGCCATAGCCATAGCCATAGCCATAGCCATAGCCGTAGCCGTAGCCTTGCTGTTCAATGCCAACCGCATTAACAACTGTACCTAACAGGTTCACACCAAACATGCGAAGTGTTTCAACCGCTCGAAGAAGAACACGTCGTTTATTTTTTTCTGGCCTGACAACCATCACCATTCCATCGCACATGCTTCCAATTGCTGCTGCATCAGTACCAGCCAGAATCGGTGGTGCATCAACAATCACCTGATCATAGTCAGCCTCACTCCATGAAAGGAGTTCCGCAAAGCGATCTCCCAGAAGCAGTTCACCAGGATTTTGTGGCCGACGACCAGCAGGAATAATATCGATTGGGACTTCACCAGATTGGATGGCAAACTTCTTCGCCATTTCGATGACATCCCCTGAACCCCGAAGGATGTCTGAAAGGCCTTTCTCACTACGACGGTCGACAAGCTTCGTAAGCCCAGGCTTTCTCATATCACCATCAATCATTAGGACCCGTTTACCGGCCTGTTGATAGGCTACTGCCAAGTTTGTTGAAACCGTTGTTTTTCCATCACTCGGTTCTGCACTTGATACCACTATTTTCTGTGATTCATCCTTCCCCATCACGAGCACTGTCCGAATGGTTCGGAAGCTTTCACTTGCAGCATCATCATTGGTAACATGTATGTGGACTGCTTCCATACCAACTTCATCATCAAAATCATCCGTGTCATCTATCGTGCCAATAGTTGCGAGCATTGGCATGCCCAATTCAACTTGAAGTTCTTCCGGTGTGCGAGCCCTGTCATCAAGGGTATCGATGATAAAGACAATACCGACTCCGAAAGCTAAACCAGCCGCCAATACAGTAAGTATGGTAAGTGAAAGTTTTGGGGAAACAGGCTTAAGTGGTACGGTTGGCTCATGCACAACTGTTGTCCGCACACCACCGTTTTCTTGCCGTAGATCCACACTGGCTATCTGATTTAAGAGTGTATTTCGAAGTTCCCGAAGCCAACGAAGATCGTGTTCGATAATATCAAGCTGGCTCATATCACTGGTCAGTCCAATGGAATCTTGTTTGGCCTGCTCAAAACTCTGTGACAGCCATTCTTCCTGCTTTTGTGCCGTATCAAGACGTTGCTGAAGAATTGTTGCAATGGTCTTGGCAAGCTGCCCATCATCACCTCCAATACTTCGTGGTGATCCTATGAGATCAAACTGATTGAGATATCCTTCCAATTGTTCAATTTTCCGACGCCGTTCAACAACTTTTGGATGATACTCTCCGAGGTATTCGAGGAGGGTCTCAAGTTGCGCTTTTTCCTCAAGGAGATTTTGTTCAACAGCTACCCGTGTCTGTTTGTCCCGGTCTCCAAGACCCATCGACTCGAGAAATGCCTCTTTCCCGAGCGTTTCTTCAATCGCTACTAGGCTTTGTCGGATGTTGCGGCCACTTTGAATCGCCTCAGAAAGTGACTGATATGATGCCTGCAAGAGCAGCCGACGCTTCTGGGTTTCAATCATCGCTGCATTCAGTTGAATGGCTCGCTCAACAAGAGGATGCATCGTCTTTCCATCCGTCTTGATGCCCAGGTCTCCCACCCTCTGCCGCATGGCAAGAAATTCTTTCTGTTTCGTTTCAATCTTTTTGTCAACGTCATTTTTTTCTTGATTCAGCAGATCAACAAGTGTTCCAGCGGTACCGCGGTGGGATTCATCCATAAATGTGGCATAAGCATGGACGATTGCAGAAACAATACTTGCAGATGCCTCTTGGTGTGGTGATCGAAAGCTCAGCTCCAGAATATTTGTCTGTCTCAGACCACGTACATTGAGTGACTTGGCCAAATCAGCAGCAAGAATTTCGACATCTGTTTCCTTGAAGAGTGCTCGTGTTGGTTCGTCAAGGAACTGGATTGCTGATTGAAGCACAAGTGGACTTGAGACAAGCTCTTGATAGGTTGCCATAGCAGCAAGATCGTCTCTTCCACCAGTCATCGACGTGCCAAGGGATTCCCGGCTTGTGTCTACGACAAGGAGTTGTGCTTTTGCTTCATAGATTTTGTCGGCTGTGCAAAAATAAAGTGAGCCAAGGAGACCGCAAACTATTAGCATACCGATGACAATCATTCTTCGATGCCAGACAACTCGTAGGAAACGAATTGCCTGCTTGATCGAATGTGCAGTGGAATCAGCGTGCTGAGGATCGTGTTCAAGCATAAATTTCTTATGACGACCTAAAACAATGGGACAGACTGTCCTGCGACAATGCTAAAGCGGACAATAGTTGTGAAGATTGTGTGAATAGCCGTTTGAGGTGTTTTCTCAACACTCACGACATCACCTGGAGAAAGTCGAATGTTGCACTCATTTTTATGTTGAGCATCTGCCACACTGGTTTGAATAACAACTGGTTCATTTTCTCCTTGCACATGCCTCGTGATATAGATTTTATCAGCCCACGAATTATTCCGTTCTCCAGCCATTGCAATGGCATCAAGCACATGGACGGGCTGTCCAACGGGCATCTCATACTGCCCAGGCTTGTTGACAAGACCAATAACACTGATTGGTGTCGGATCACGTGTTTCGACTCGCACAACATCCCCATCTTGTAGGCCAATGTTATTGCGATTGGCTGCATCAACGTTAGCAAGATCAACAGTAAATGTCTGAGGAACATCTTTTTTTTGACGACGCGTTGGCAATGGTAACCGTTTGAGATGGGAACCTGCTTCTGGCAACCGCCTGAACGCCGCCGTTGCTCCTGTAAGTTGTATCTCACTGTCCTCCAAATATTCTTCCTCTTTTTGATCAACCATAGCAACCTGCTCTGAGGAGCTACCATGACGTTTGACTTCGATGGTTGTACCAGCTTTTTCACTAAGGGATCCAGCAGCTACAAGGGCATCAAGTAAGGTACTGTGGCTACGAGGAAGTTCCTGAACACCCTGCTCTTCTACAGCCCCAATGACAGTAATCCTGTTGACGGCCTTCTTCTTCATAGTGACAGTAACCTGTGGAGCCCGATAGATGCCACGGTCGACTGCGGCCGATGCAATCTGCTGCTCAGCCTGAAACGGCTCAAGACCTGCAAGTCTGATAGAACCAACAAGTGCAATCATAGCCATTCCATCACTATCAACTCGTACAGGGGTTGGTGACGTTTGATTGGCAGTCTCTAAACCGCTTGTAATAGTCACATCCACGACGTCCTCAGCCTCGATGAGGCTACTGGATGTTGTGGGCATGGAAAGTCGACTAAGATCAGCTACTTGAGCATTTGTAACCACCGCGGCTTGATAACGGGCTGGCATTTTCGACGCACGAATGACACGATGTGCACAGCCTGATGACATAAGCATGGCGATGCTGCACATAATCGCAATCAACATGGAAGTAAATCGAAATATCCGCACGCCAATAGATTCCTTCAATTATAAATCGCTCCCATTGCACGCAGGAAGCGTTTGAGGACGTGGGATGTAGTTGATTGCGTGTAATGCCGCCACATGAATTTGGGCAGCTAAAAGACAAAAACATAGATTTGGCAATCTACGAAATCAACACGATTCAAGCAAAAGCAAGTGGCCAGATCGAATAGTCGATCTGGCCACTGAATAAATTGTTTTAGAAGATTGTGGATTTGCTGAATGAACTCTTCTTATGGGGTTGCAGGTGAGGAATCTGAACTTGTTCCAATTGCAACACCGGTTCCAATTCCAGCTCCCAAAAGAGCTGCAGTCGACAAGAGTGGATAGTTTGCAAATGCACGGCCAAGAAACCCTCCACGAGAGCCACCGGCGTTCTGAACTGGGGTGTACTGAATCGGCTGATTGTCATTTGGAACCAAGACAATCTCATCTCCTGCTGGAACCTGTCGTGAAACAAGTGTAATACCTGAATCTGCTGATGGTGGAGCTTTATCAGCCTGCCAGAATCGCACGGGGAATGATGAACCGGATGCCTTGACAACATGCGTTCCTTCACGAAGTCCTTCGATGGTGAAGCGTCCATCCTTGAGGGTCTGCACCTTGGCCACATCATTACCAGAGAAACCAACAGTGACTATTTCTGCACTCTTCGCCTGACCACTAGAGTCTTTCACCAGTCCAGAAAGTGTTCCATTTGGACCAAGTGCAATATCCTTGGCAGGAGCAACAGGAGCAGCATCAATCACCCCAGGAGGAGATGCAAAAGAGACCATGGGTGAACCAACGAGAGAAAGGGAGCAAAGAACAACTCCACATCGTTTTAACCATAAAGTTGATACCATTTTGATCCTCAACGCACGTCTCATGTACTGTGGTCACCCAACTAAACACTGTTGGATGTGATCGACAGGAATACATTCAATCTTTATTTAAAAGCAAGTTGAATGTGATATACAGGACCCTGCGGTTTCGTAAACCTCACAGGCTATAGAAGTCGTATGGTTTAGGCAAAGCCTACGTTCACAGTGTCTTCATCTTCCAAAAGTAAAGATTCCTAGTATTTTTTTCTTCATTCTGGCTTTAAATGGGCTTTCAATATCAACATCCTCACCTTGAAATACTTTTAAAGGATTTTCACAGCAGACAAGGTTTGCAAGGTACTCATCTGCCATATCAATGATTACATCGTATGCCTTCGTCATACCAAACGGCCTGTTTTTAGTATCGTGAGCATCGCTCGCAATAAAATGAATCAATCGATTTTGTACGCAGTATTCAGCAATTTTTTGTGGTGAGCGACCGAATGCCCCAATTAGGCTTCCTGCTGTTATCTGGAGCAATCCACCTGCCTCAATGACATCATCCATAACTTCCGGGTGTTTGATGATGCCTCGATTGCGTTCTGGGTGAGAAAGGATACCAATCAGTCCCTGTTTTTTGAGCGCACGAAGTATTGGTTCTAGTGGGAAATATGTGTCATGTGGCAGCTCAAGCAGTACATGTTTTCCCTGATCTGCAAGGCTGAGGACTTTGCCTTGCCTGAGGAGTTTAGGTAATTCAGGCTCAATGCGAACATCAGCACCTGGCCGAATGGTGACTGATATTCTTTCCTTAATGAAGGCATCCTGAAGATTGCTCACTCCTTGTACTATAGCCTCAGCCGAAACATGACTATTTGTTCCCAACTGGTGTGGCGTAGCAATCATTACTTTCGTACCGTCTTTTTCTGCTGTAAGTGCCATCTCCAATGACTCAGCGAGACTGGTGGATCCATCGTCGATGTTCGGCAGTATATGGCAGTGAATATCTGTAAATGATGGCATGAGACAGAATCGATCAATAAATGTGGAAAATCGTATGATTGACCTTTGTAGTAAACGAATTGCAATAACAGGCGGAGCGGGTTTCCTTGGAAAAGCGGTATATCGAGCACTTGTACATCGCGGTGTTTCTAAAAATCAGATTTTTGTACCTAGAAGCCGAGATTACAACCTCATTTGTGAAAGAGATGTTGAAAGAATGTATGACGATTTCGCACCAGAGATTGTTGTTCATCTTGCAGCGGAGGTAGGGGGCATAGGTGCCAACTTAGCTCACCCCGGTCAATTCTTCTATTCGAATATGGCCATGGGTATGCATCTTGTCGAGCATGCACGAAAAAGGAAAATTGAAAAGTTTGTTCATACCGGAACGGTTTGTGCGTACCCAAAGTACTGCCCGATTCCTTTTCAGGAAAAAGATATCTGGAATGGCTACCCTGAGGAGACAAATGCACCCTACGGTGTTTCTAAAAAAGCACTTTTCGTCATGCTCGATGGGTATGAAAAAGAGTATGGATTGAAGAGTGCGGTCGTTGTGCCCGTCAATCTTTATGGTCCTGGTGATAATTTTGATCCTGCCTCAAGTCACGTTATACCAGCCCTAATCAGAAAGTGTGAAGAAGCGAGATTGCAGGGTGATCAAGAAATTACTTGCTGGGGAACTGGAAGTGCAACAAGACAATTCCTTTATGTTGATGATGCAGCAGAAGCCATTGTTCGAGCTACGGAGCGAATAGAGGTGCCCTCACCAATAAATCTCGGAGGTGGTAAAGAGATAGCAATTAGTGAGCTCGTCAACCTTATTGCTGAAACTTGTGGCTTCGAAGGTGAAGTCATTTGGGATCACACAAAGCCAGATGGTCAACCTCGACGTGCCATCGCCATTCAAAAGGCAAAAGAGCTACTCAATTGGTCACCGAGACAAAACTTTCAAGACGGTCTAAAAAAGACTACTAATTGGTGGCGCATGGAAATAAATAAAAAAAATTTAAGCGAAAATTCAAAAGACTCAATCAAAATGAGTCATGCTGTTTAAGCAATGTTGGGTCTACTTAAGAAAGCAAGATTACTACTGAGATCCTATTTATGACATTAGAGTCACGAATTTCTACTAAAGCACCGCCGCAGTCTAGAATGTCATTGTCAGTGTCTGCACAGGGAAATATACGTATTCATGATACAAGTGGTACGGGTAACGAACTTGTAAAAAAGTTTGATGTTTCAGTGATAGGGCTCGGTTATGTCGGATTACCACTTTGTCTCGCTTTTGCAAAATCAGGCTATCGTGTTTTAGGTGTTGATGTTGACATTGAAAAGACAACATTGATTCAGAATGGGCAATCTTACATAAAGCACATAGATTCCTCTCAGATAAGTGAAGCTGTTAAGAGCGAGCAATTTGAAGCTAGCAGTGACTTTCTTAACGTCAGCGATGCAGATGCGATTCTTATCTGTGTTCCAACGCCACTGACACAGCATCGCACGCCAGATTTATCATACGTTGAGGGCACAGCTAGATCGAT
>CACORA010000038.1 GCA_902629495.1 Planctomycetaceae bacterium | reverse complement strand
TCAGCCTTCACCGGGGTCTTCTTGTGAGGCTTGGTGTCGTCAAGATTCTCTTTGATTTGCAAATCGCTCACAGTCGGCGATGGGCAACCGCCTTTGGGCACGTCAACATTCGCTGTCCAGAGAATGGCGTTCAGTACAACCGTGCGAAAGTTTTTATTTTGCCAACTCACATGATTGTGTGCTCCAGTGAAACCAAAGCCACGACCACCCGTTGGACGTTCATAAGCCCATGCAACCGTCTGCTGCTCCCCTGCTGCAACAGCCCTCCGGACCGTTGGGTTTCCACTTCGATCGCCATCGGGTCGACGAAGCGTTGATGCAGGTGGGAGATCAGCAAGAATCGATGTCACACCTTTCATGTCCTTTACAAAACGCATGTGGTAATACCACTCATCATCCACACGAAATGGTTGAATGCCACGGGTAATCGGATGATCTGGAAAGTCTTTGAAGTGCGGCGTCCAATGAGGATTGACAGACCAATTCAGGTCACAAAACCCCCCCATCCATTCCAAAAACTTTTCACCGGGCTGTCCCTTCTCTGCTTCTGTCGCCCAGTGGATCATCACGACTCCCGTGCCAGCTTTCATATACGTGTCAAACTCATCGAGATGCGGGTTGAGGATATGACCTCTATGACCGGTGCAAAAAATCACAATCGTCGCTGCATCTTCAAGAATCGCTGGATCCTCAGGGTAGCCAACGCGTGGCACCACAATCGGTTCGACATTTAAACCAGAACGCACAAGGGCATCAGCCAGGATCATATTCCCGGCTCGATGCTCATGCTTCATGAGACCATGACTTGGCTTGCCGGAAAGAAAGACAATCTTCGCTGCATCACGTGCCAGTGCAGGACCGTGGAAAAAAATACACATTGCACAAAATACAACTGCATGTTGCCAAGCAATCATCTCGCTCCCACCTCTCTATTCTGAAACAACACGAATGTCATTCCAGTACGCCCATTCATTTCGCCAGTCATTCGCTCGATTTTCAATTGATACCGTAATACGGCGGCCTGCAAATCGAGAGAGATCGACCGAGACATCCAGCCACTCATCGGGACCGACTGTTTGAGCACTGACAATTTGGTCAGCAAGAACATTTTTCCCGACAAGAATACGCAACTGCCAGTCTCCGTGTGGATGATGGCTGACTCGCAATTGTAGTGATGTTTTCTTGCCTGCGGGGACATTCACACGGTTTTTGCTCAAGACGCACGGCGTATGCCGGTCAAGTGGATGTGTTTGAACTGCGACCTGATTTCGAAAAACCTCATGCCTTACGACACCACCCTCACCAACATCTTGAATCCGCACACCATTGGCGACTGTCTGAATAATTCGATTCCATTCCACGGCCTTTTGCACTTGATTGAAATCACCTGCCTGAGAATCTTGCGTCACCAATCGTCTGGCCACACACTCCTGCAAATGTGGAATCTTTCCTCCCACAACAAGCTCAAGCGATTTGTTTGGAAACAATGGCACCATCGGTTCCAGAGCAAACCAGTACATCCGTGGCAGATTATTGTCGACAACATCTTCTTGATGAGAAAGAAGTCCTTTGAGAATCGACCAGCGTTGGGAAAATGGCAATCGCTGAATGGCTGATGCGAGATAGAGCCTTACAACAGGTGACGGGTCAGATTCTGCCAACGTACTCAACTGCCGAAGCACAGAAGCCTCTAGTGTCCACGAAGATGACGCTTGTGGCTGAAAGGCATTGATGCTGCTTGAATCACACAGAAACTGAATAGCCCACGCACGCACGTATGCATCCTCATGCCCAAGCAAGCCAAGCAATCGATCCTGATCAAGTCCTTCTGTTACATACAAGGCCCACATGGCTCGCAACTTTTTCGGTGGGCTTGCGGCAGATTCAAACAACGCAGTGAGCTTTGAATGAACCAACGTTGCATCGAGTTTTTTATTGACAGCACGATACTGAAGAAGTGTTCGTGCCTGTCGAACATACCAGTCATTTGCATGCATCTGCATGTCAACTAACTCTGCATCTGATAAAGCGCCAAGATCCGGGCACACCGAAGCCTGTGACCCTTCTGGCATGATTCGGTAAATCCGACCACTGTCGGGAAACTTGATGGCATTCCCGCAGATGTCTTGGTCATGCCAATCCAGAATATAGACACCTCCTTCAGGGCCCATTTCAACACTAAACCCAACCCATGCAGGATCATTGGTTGGCATAAAGTCATCGCCATGCCTGCCAATAAAGCTTGAGCCATTCGGCTCCATGATATCTGTCAGCACAGCATGCTCATGGATGTTGCACATAAACAAACGGTCACGGTACTCCTCTGGGAAAACATCGGCCAAGTAGAAGCGTGCACCGCCGTGGGCAGAAAGATGCGTGTGGTCACGAATCGTCTTGATATCGTCATACACATAGGGATTTACATGCAATCGGCTTTGCTTATGGTACGTCCCACCCTGAACGACGTGGAAAAGATGTGGGATGACACAGCACGTGGCAAACCCCTGCCCATGATCATTGAAGTCAAACCCCCATGGGTTCGATAATCCTCGAGCAAAAATCTCAAATACGTCTCGTGTTGGGTGGTACCTCCAGATACCAGCATCAATAAACTGGCGTTCGTTGTGATCATCACCTGGCTTCCCCACATGTGAATGCGTAAACACACCGTGGCATCCGTAGAGCCAGCCGTCTGGGCCCCAGATGAAACTGTTCAACGTTTCATGACGATCATCGATCCCCCAACCATCGAGGAGTATTTTGGGCGGGCCGTCAGGAACATCATCACGATTGGCATCAGGAATAAACATTAGATGCGGCGGGGAACCAATAAAGACTCCTCCAAATCCACACGCCAGACCCGATGTGAATGTCAACGTTTCAATGAATGTTTTCTTTGTATCAAAGACACCATCACCATCGGTATCCTCGAGAATCTGTATGCGACTGACCTGGTCATCAGTATGTTGCTTCCGAGTCTGGTAATTGAAGTTTTCCGCAACCCACATCCGACCACGCTCATCGAAGCAAAATGCTATGGGTTCTGCGATATCGGGCTCGGAGGCAAACACCGACACGTCAAAGCCATCTGGAATAGACATCTCCCTCACAGCCTCTGCAGGCTTGAGAAACGGTGCATCGCTGTATTTGAGCTGTTTTTTTGGCAGTCGATTACGATTGTCTTCCGACAACGCCGTTGTGGCAAACACGACGCTCATGATGATCATACCCACACCGGTACGAACGAGTGACATTGTCAGTGTTGAGAACATTGCTTCACTCATAGATGGTTTCATTGTGGAATCTCCACCTGCCGTGTCGTCCGCAGGTATTTGATGAGATCAAGCACATCCTGCTGCTTCATGCGATCAAGTTGTCCGTCAGGCATCATTGATTTTGGAGACACCTTTCGAATATCGATATCCTCCTTTGCGATGACAACGCGTGGTTGCTCTGGGGTCTTCAAGACAATGCGTGTCGCATCCTCTTCCGCAAGAACTCCATTGACAACACGTCCATCGATCGTCAGGACAGATACTGTTTTATACGCATCCGGTACGTCATAGCTTGGATCAACACTGTTGAGAAGGATATAGTCGAGATTTGCTCGGTTTGATCCAGTCAGGTCGGGCCCGACTTTTCCGCCTTCGCCGTAGAGCATGTGACAGGCGGCACACGTTTTTTGAAATACAACCCGACCACGGGAAGCCTCGGCTGCAGCAACAGCTGATGGACTACAGAGCTTTTTATATTTTGCAAGCAGCTGCGTCCGGTCTTTGGCAATCTCCCGAACATCCCCAAAGACATCCGTAAATTGTTTCCCAAGCATATCATCAAGCGCGCGGGCAACCTGCGCCGGCACATCATCGCATGCGACCTGCTCTCTTCGTAGCGCATCAAGCAACGCCACAGCATAGACCTTCCGTGATGCAAGTGTTTCAACAACTGCTCGTTGCTGCTCTTGGTTCATACGAGGATAGCGTTCCAGTAACACATCAGGAGCCTCATCATTTTGGACAATGGCATACCCCCGAATGGCATCGAGTATCATCACGGAATCTTCGATGAGTGACGCGAGCAATTGAGAGGCTTCCTGATTCTGCTGATTCAACAAAAGGCGAAGGGCCGTTCGACGATCTGCTGCAGACACCTTCGCATCCGCGATTGTCTGAAGTGCTCGCGACACCGCACGGTCATCCCCAAAAATCTGTGACAATGCGAGCACTCGTTTCCGCACCAGGGCATCATCACTTTTTGCCAGCTTCGCGCTGAGTTCAGTCCATCCTTTTGGACATGCCACACGTCGACGTCCTTCAAGGCCTAGGAGCATGCCTTGAAGAAGGGATGCCTGAACGTGCGCATCTTCTGAGGAATCAATTGTTGCAGTGAGAAGTTCAAGCGGGTCAGGTATTTCAACAGAACTCCCGTGCGATGGCATGAAGATACCAATCAGCAACCAGACAATCGTTCGAACCAAGACGTTCATAAACGAGTGATCCTCATCGAAGCAACGGACGCTTTCTTCCGGGAGACCCTCTCCCTGAGAAACTACAATCTTCTCTACCACATCATACGATTTTTGGTTCAAAAGTCACTCAGGTCCGTTCTCTCTAGCACTGCATGCCTGAGCGGAAAACACACTCCGGAGTTATTCACGTGATCGACACACTTCACTCATCCACAACGTTCCCATGCGAAAAATAGGACGCCAGATCATGATGAGGCGGGAGAAGGACGAACGAGCGATGCCCTTTATTATGAAAATAGGTATCAAGAAGTGTTTTGGCCAGTATGAGCAAGACAAGCAGAGGAAGTGGCGAGCCTAACGCCATGACTGGAAATGCCGCAACGATGATTGATATGTGCATCACTGCAATACGGCCGTATGGGGCAATCATTAATTGTGCGACGGTCGTCTTTCGGAACTCTCCACGCAACAGATAGTTTTGCACAAATGACACACCGTGGCTGAACACCAGTGAAACTACAGGCCAAAACATGTCGTCCCCAACCTGTGACCAGATCCCAGATATGACATTCAACAAGAGTTGGAGGAACACAAGCGGTCCCCACCATTGCCCTGCCTTGGGAAAGATATCAATGTCTGGAACCTGATCCATGCCTTGGGCCATCATGTACACGAACACACCATGAACGGCACAAAAACCACCAAAGTGAACAGCGAAGAATGGAATCGCAAATAACTTCGATACCGGATTCGTCCCAAATCCCCCCTGCGCAAATACCATCTTGAGAATGTTGTAGCCACCAACAACAAGATTCTCCGACCAATACACAAGCAGGATAATCCCGGCATCCCACCCGAAGAGCAGAACGCCAATGATTGGAACGAGGTTTGCGACGATCAACGTCACGGTCGAGAGGTCAAGTGACCACCAGCGAGGAACCACGGGAAGAGTCTCATGCGACATAATTAGTGACACCCATACAGAAACAGCACACTCTTGGTCATTCCCTCATCCAATCTCATGGTTACAAAAATTGCACTGCCTGACCAGAACAGGGTCTCGTTTCGTGGTATGTGACAACGATGCTGATCGTCATCATTTCAGTGAAGGCAAATGAAGAATGGCTTTGATCACCGCCTGGCTTGCCAACCGACACAATCCTCAGTGAACAATGCAGGGATCAAGTCAAAAGGAGCAAAGGTATCCGCACTATAAAAAGCATTGTCATTCCAACTCCCCCAATCAAACCATACATGACCTAACGATTAGGCAGATGAAGACAATGCTCGGTAAGTTTATCCAGTCAAGGATTGAAAAAACCGAATTTCTTCACGGGAACCGATGATTCTCTTGACGAGAATCTCTTCAGCAAAGCAAAACGACCTTACAAAACATTTTCTGGGGGAGAGAAGCAGTGTTAAAAAACATAGGCGGATTTTTATTAAGCGTCCTTGCCATAACGGGCATGGCACGAGCCAGTGATTCTTTTTCAGAAATTGATCTCACCAGCTTTCATGAGATTCCATCAATTCAAGATGCTTATGAAACACCTATACAAAATATTGCCTACAAAAATAATCAGTGCGGACGACGCTTCTATATCACTGGTCTGTGGGGACCGTCTGCTGCGTGGTTAAGTGATACGGGAAACCTACCGTCAGTAATGCTTCAGCAACAATTTTTACAGCCGGCATTGCGGGTGGCGTTTCACTTGAACGTGAACGAGGAAGATTGCGGCTGGAAACAGAATGGCTTCAACGGGATTTCTTCAAAGGTACCACTGATCAATTCGGTGGCAGCTTCCTAGCCATTGATAATTGGTCCGTTATGGCAAATGTATGGCGTGACTTCATGATTACAGAACGATTTGGATGCTATGGTGGTGGTGGAATTGGTGGCGGAGGAATGAATACTGGCGCTCAAGATACCCCTAATAGCCCGTATGATTTTATTGGTTCATCATCTGCATTTGCCTGGCAGGCTGGTGGTGGCATTCTTTACGAACTCAATGATCGAGTCACGTGTGACGTCAGTTACCGATGGTACCAAGTGAATCCCTTATCCGGTTTCGGGACTATTGGCATAGACGACACATATCGATTCACAGCAAATCAGGTAATGTTCTCCCTGCGTGTATTTGAACCACTTAGTTTTCTAAGACGCTAAACCGCCTGCCTGACCACCGTTGACTTGTTCTCATTTTCTAAACATGCGAATGATAGTGGGCGATGGCTAATTGACTCAGGGATGCAGCGGAAGAAAAGATCATCCTTCCGCTGCGTCCTTGCCGTTACAGAACGTTCTTCAGATATATAGGTTGGCTTCTGGTGTAACAATCTGATTCATCCACACAGCACAAATAAAAGTCCAGCTAAAGCTATCAGCATGCTGCCGATCATACAGACCGCTCATGCGGGAGACACAGGCAAAACTGCTTTGCCGTGTGTGACGTGGGCTGTGACCTCACCAAACGGCACGGATACCACTCGAATACAGCATTCATCCACAACCGAAAAGAGTTTGGGGATAGATCCTGTCAGAATGATCTGCCCTGCACGAAGTCGTTCACCGCTTTGCGACAACTCATTCCACAACCACTTGAGCGATGAGTGAATCGTCTGAAACAAAACTGGCCCATCACATCGACCAATCACTTGATCATCTGCAAAAATCACAAGCTCTGCTGCATGAGCTACATCTTTCGAAACATGATTGGATGACAGACCATCTGCTCCAGACACAAAACCCGCATGAATAGCATTATTCGCAATCAGTTCACCAGCCGATGCCCGATGCCCACGCATCACATGGTTATGCAACTCAATCACTGGAAAGACTCGACAGATGCAAGATGGCAATGCATGACCTGTGAAATCCTCTTCTCTTGGCTCACGGGCAAGTTCAATTGCAAGTTCACCTTCGATTGCCAGCTTCGCAAAGTTCTGCTGAAACAGCACCGCTCCAGAGGCATACTGCTCTGAATCAAAGAGGCAACCATGGACACAATGGTTGATTCCTAACTGCTCACGTATCGCCTGAGAGGTACAGCCAACTTTATAACCAATGAGTTGTTCACCCCGGGCTTTGCGTAGATGCGTAACCGCTTTTTGCAGTGCATATCCTTGCACAACATCCAACTCAATACCTTCTGAAAAAAGCATGCCTGGCTGGCAGGCGTCATAATCTTTCAATTGGCGAGCTGCCAACAAGGAAATCTCTGGTGCCTCGGAATCTGCGTGTTGGTTCATACTCCATACGTTATGTGATCTGTGGTGTTTTCTCCAACTGCGAGTGGCCGTTATTTGAGCGGACTGTGTGTATAACGACTCAGGGACCGTTACAGCCTTCGGAAAGTGCACGACATAGGTTGATATTCACCAAAACGACTCTAACGATTAGGTCAATAAAAATGATGATCGACCTGTAAATGTCGTAAAAGATTCCCAAACCCGATCTACATTAAAGGAGAAGAGTTTGAGGGGACAGTTTTGACACGCGCAGATGATGTTGTGTCAATCACTTCTTGGGGGAAATACCAGTGATAAAGAACATAGGCGGATTCTTATTGAGCGTTCTGGCCATGGCGGGCATGGCACGAGCCAGTGATTCTCTTCCAGAAATTGATCTCACCAGCTTTCATGAGATTCCATCAATTCAAGATGCTTCTGAAACACCTATACAAAATATTGCCTACAAAAACAATCATTGTGGACGACGCTTCTATATCACTGGTCTGTGGGGACCGTCTGCTGCGTGGTTAAGTGATCCGGGACTCGGTAATCCAAACGTCAGTAATGCTTCAGCAACAATTTTTACAGCCGGTCTTGCAGGCGGCATTTCACTTGAACGTGAACGCGGAAGACTGCGGCTGGAAACAGAATGGCTTCAACGGGATTTCTTCAAAGGTACCAGTGATGAATTTGGTGGTAGCTTCTTAGCCATTGAAAATTGGTCTGTTATGGCAAATGTATGGCGTGACTTCATGATTACAGAACGATTTGGATGCTATGGTGGTGGCGGAATCGGTGGAGGAGGAATGAATACTGGCGCTCAAGATACCCCTAATAGCCCGTATGATTTTATTGGTTCATCATCTGCATTTGCCTGGCAGGCTGGTGGTGGCATTCTTTACGAACTCAATGACCAGATCACGTGTGACGTCAGTTACCGATGGTACCAAGTGAATAACCTAACTGGTTTCGGAACTTTCGACCCAGTCAACACATATCGATTCACGGCAAATCAGGTGATGTTCTCCCTGCGTGTATTTGAACCACTTGGTTTCCTGAGACGCTAAGCAGTGTCTCTGCAAAGGACCAATGACTCCACGACGGTCGATCAACCAAAACCCTGTCTTGAGAGTTGGAGGAGACGTCCGACTGCGACACTGCTGGCAATGGGTCGGTTGTGGGACGATCTCGGGTGAGGCTGTTTGATGCTCTCACCCGAGAAAAAGAAGTGGGGCCGCGGGGACTCGAACCCCGGACCAACGGATTAAAAGTCCGATGCTCTACCGACTGAGCTACAGCCCCGGAAATATGTTACCGAAGCTACGCAAGGGAGCAACCACCCTACCTCGAAAATGCCCGAGAGAGGACTTGAACCTCCACCCAGTTGCCTGGACAAGAACCTGAATCTTGCGCGTCTGCCAATTCCGCCACTCGGGCTCCCTGCAATTGAGAATCCTATCAACCCATCAAGAGATCGAAAAGGAGGGGGCGTCACTCGACCGTGACACTCTTGGCAAGGTTTCTGGGTTTATCAACATCACAGCCACGCAAACAGGCGATGTGATACGCCAACAACTGAAGTGGAATCGCTGACACAATGGGTTGTAAAAACTCGGGCACCGTTGGAATTTCAAGCACCTCATCAGCAAGATCTCTGACGCGTTCATCACCAGGACTACAGACTGCAATCACCGGCCCCTTCCGTGCCTTGATTTCTTCGAGGTTGAGAATGACTTTCTCATAGACCTTGCCCTGAGGAATGATAAAAACACTCGGAGTCATGGGATCAACCAAGGCAATCGGTCCATGTTTCATTTCAGCTGCTGGATATCCCTCCGCGTGTATGTAGCTGATCTCCTTCAACTTCAGCGCCCCTTCAAGTGCCACTGGGAAGTTGTATTGCCGCCCCATATAGAGAAAGGTACTTGCCTGCCGGTATCGCTCAGCAATGGTTCGAGCTGCAGTATCTGTCTGCAGGGCCTTCTCAATGAGATCAGGGAGCGCACTGAGTCCTTCAATAAACTCAAGCCCATCTTCATAACTCATATGCCGCAACCGACCAAAGTAGAGCCCCAAGAGCGCAAGCACAACGCATTGGCTCGTGAAAGCCTTTGTGCTTGCTACTCCTATTTCTGGACCAGCATGCAGATAGATACCCCCATCGGCTTCATTGGCAATCGAACTTCCAACAACATTACAGATCGCAAGTGTTGGATGCCCCTTTCGCTTCATCTCTCTCAAGGCGGCCAAGGTATCTGCAGTCTCTCCGGATTGCGTAATGGCAAACAGGAGGGTGCCATCATCAATTGGTGGATTGCGGTATCGCAATTCACTGGCATATTCCACTTCAACCGGTAAACGGGAGAACTGTTCAATCAGGTATTCACCCACCAATGCAGCATGCCAACTCGTTCCGCACCCGGTCAGCACGATACGGTTGATTTGCTGAAGCTGTCTTGGTGTGAGATTGAGCCCTCCGAAAACAGCTGTCGCTTCATCTGTTGAAAGACGACCTCGCATGGCAGCTCGAATCGTCTCTGGCTGCTCATGAATCTCCTTGAGCATATAGTGTGGGTATCCTGCCAGGCCGATATCAGCAGCAGAAACCTCGAGTGGCTGCACGGCAGGTTCAATGCGACCGGCATCTCTGTGAATCACACGAAGTGAATGATGCGTCATGACAGCCAACTCGTGATCCGAGAGATACACAATACGGTCAGCATGCCCTGCCAACGGGCTTGAATCACTGGCAACAAAGTGCTCACCATCACCAACACCAATAACCAGTGGGCTTCCAAGCCGTGCAGCAACGAGTAGATCCGTCTGTCCTTTGAAAAGGACGAGCAGCCCATAAGTACCGCGCAGCTGAGCAACAGCGTCACGCACGGCAACTACCCATGGCGTATCAACAATCTCATCTGCGACACGTGGACCTGTCTTCATGGCACGGGTAAGACAGCTATCAATTAGATGCGCGATGACCTCTGAATCTGTGTCTGACTGAAAAACATAGCCTTCTGACTCAAGTTGAGCCTTCAGGTCACGAAAGTTTTCGATGACACCATTATGAACGACTGCCAAGGTTGGCCCATCTCCAGAACCACCAAGATGTGGGTGGGCATTGCCATCTGTTGGAGCGCCGTGTGTCGCCCATCGGGTATGCCCAATCCCAATTGAGGCATCTGGAAAATCATCCTGAACAATTTCCTCAAGCCGCATCAATCGGCCAGCTGCTTTCCGACTGTGAATCTCACTTCCGTGATCAAGGACTGCAAGACCTGAAGAGTCATATCCTCGATATTCCAGCCGTCTGAGCCCTTCGACAATTAAATCACTGGCTCTTCGAAAACCGACGTAGCCGACAATGCCACACATTGGAAAAATACCTCTGAGTCTCTCTTACGAACACTCAGCGAAAATACTTCGATTTCCAATACCGATGCCAGATCAAAACCCATCCGTCCTGATTGTGATTCCGGCCAGGCTTTCCAGTCAGCGACTGCCCGGAAAAATGCTTCTCCACGAGACTGGCAAGCCACTTCTCCAACATACCTGGGAAGCGGTAAGACAGGTGAAGAAGGCAGAGCAGGTTGTTGTGGCAACGGATCATGAGGACATTCGATCGACAGTTGAAGGCTTTGGTGGTAATGCTGTGATGACATCACCCACAGCGCCGAATGGAACGGCTCGAATCGTAGAAGCCCTTTCACAATTCCCAAATGCCGAGATTATTGTGAATGTTCAGGGAGATGAGCCAGACATTTCACCCGAGGCGATTGAGTCCGCAATCGATCTCCTTACCCAATGTCCAGAAGCAGGTCTCGCAACTCTTGTCACACCGATTCGTTCACAGGACACACTCGCTGATCCTGCTGCGGTCAAAGCTGTGCTGACTCCATGGCGGCAAACATCGACTTCTGGCTTCAAGGATGCCGCAGTTGTTGAAGGCATATGGAGAGCTATCACGTTCAGCCGTGCGTCAGTCCCAGCAGCACGAGAGTGGAACGATGACCTGCTTGATGCTACTCCTCCACTCTATTGGCAACATATTGGGCTCTATGCCTTCCGACGCCATATTTTGGAACGATGGGAATCGCTCCCGGAATCACGACTGGCACAACTTGAGAGCCTCGAACAACTCCGTGCAATAGAAGCCGGCATTCCAATAGCAGTTGGTCCGATTGATCATGCTGCTCGTGGCATTGATACCCAAAAGGACTACGATGACTTCGTCGAACGATGGAAAGAACATCACCAGCCAGGCACGGGCATCTGACGGCTACTCTTTGACACGCTCCAGATAGTCACCGGTCCGAGTATCAACCTTGACCAGCTCTTCCTGTTCAATAAAAGCAGGAACCATCACTTCGGCACCGGTCTCAAGCTTGACAGGCTTTGTCAAATTGGTTGCCGTATTTCCACGAACCGCTGGTTCGGCATACTCGACCTTGAGAACCATTTGTTGCGGAGGCTCCATCGAGATTGGGTTCCCGTTGTATAACAACATGGAACACACCGTACCCTCCTTGATCCATTTCCATGCATCATCAATCTGGTCCTTTGTCAGTTCATACTGCTCATAACTTTCATTATCCATGAATACAAACTGCTCACCCTGTTTATAGAGAAACTGTGCGTCGATGGAGGTAATATCTGCAGCGTCGAGTGAATCTCCACTTTTATACGTGCGGTCAAGGACCGTCCCTCTGAGTAAGTTACGGAGCTTACATTTATAGAGTGCCTGACCTTTTCCCGGTTTCACAAAGTTACATTCAATCATGATGTACGGATCACCATCGATCTGAACTTTGAGCCCCTTTTTGAATTCACTGGTGTTGTAGGCTGCCACGGCTTGTATCACTCCTGTTCTAGCTTACATTTTTCTCTACAGCACTTTCATACCGTATTCCAGTGACAAGCGTCGCTACATTTATGCAGTCTGTCAACGTCCATCACGACCGAGCGAAGCCCATGATACAGAGTGATACCCAAACTCCTATACGAAACACGTCTTGGCAGCGACAGCTCGCAACGGCCATTCGAACCCCAGAAGAACTGTGCGACTTACTCGATCTTCACCAAGACACCCTGCCCCAGTCAAAAACACCAACACGTTCTTTCCCCTTTCTTGTGACCCGAAGTTTTGTCTCTCGCATCCATAAAGGAGACCCTCACGACCCGCTCCTCCTGCAGATCCTTCCGCGCGACCTCGAAGATAAAAAAACCGAGGGATTCACCGCAGATCCGCTTCAGGAAAATGATCATGTCACTGCACCGGGCCTCATACAGAAATACGCTGGCCGTGCTTTATTGATGCTTACCAGTGCCTGTGCCATCAATTGCCGATATTGTTTCCGAAGAGCGTTTCCATATGCAGACAACGGTGTTCAAACGTCGAAACTCAATGAAGCCCTCCATGAAATCTCTCGCACCAAAAGCATTCACGAAATCATTCTATCAGGTGGTGATCCGTTGCTGGTAAGTGACGAACGTCTACAGTCTGTTCTTCAACAACTGAGTACGTTCCCACACCTACGTCGCCTACGGATTCATACTCGCCTTCCAGTCGTACTGCCAGAACGAGTGACAGACACACTCATTACAATGCTGGCTACAACACGACTTGCAACCACTATTGTCATTCATGCAAACCATGCGCAGGAACTAGATGATACGGTTGAAAAGGCGATGCACAAACTTCGCCACAGCCACTCCATACTCCTTAACCAATCTGTACTTCTTCGAGGCATCAATGACTCGTCCGATGCGCTTGCAACGCTTTCCGAGCGACTCATTGAAATCGGGGTCATCCCATACTATCTCCATCTACTCGATCGAGTCAGCGGCACCTCACATTTCGAGGTTGATAAGCAGACAGCTAAAAAAATTCATACGGCTCTCCAGAACCGCCTGCCAGGATATGCCGTCCCACGTTTAGCCCAAGAGGTGCCCGGAGCTCCTGCGAAACACTGGATCGGTTGAGATAATGCCGTGAGAGTGAGATAAGAGAAAGACTGGAGGATACATATGAAAACATTGATCGGTGTGGATGGATCGCAAGCGTCTTTAGATGCTGTCAAACTTGCAGGTCGACTCATGAATCCTGCATCCGATCGAGTTGCTATTTATTTCTCTCCAACAGAGCTTGAAAAACGCCTGTTTGGAAAAAGCCGTAAGGTCATTGAAGGTGCTGCTGCTGCTCTTTTTGAGGAGTCATGCAAGCTCTTGCCAGATACCGTAAGCAACCATGCAGAGTTGATCTGCTCATCAAAACCTGCTGCCGTCGGTATTCTTGAATCCGCATCCGGTTGGCACGCAGATCTTATTGTTATCGGAGCACGTGGCCATAGTTCAACCGAGCGCCTCCTCTTGGGTAGTGTCTCTCGGGCTGTTGTTCATGCTGCACACTTGCCTGTTCTTATTACACGAACTCCGGCGGATGACCATGATCTCACCGTGATGGCCTGCCACCATATGGCAAGCGAAGCAGCAATGACTCAAACCATCAATGCCATGTCGTGGCCAGAATCTGCGATTGCGAAAGTGATTGGTGTTACTGAATCGATGTTAGCCGGCCCATTACCCACGTGGCTTGAAAAACGTGTCCGCGATCCTGATACCGCTGCCATTGCAGATGCCTGGAAACAAGAGCACGACGATGAAGTTGCTGCCCTTAACCAGCTTCTGGAAAACTTTCAAAAACAACTACCGGAAGTCTTCAGGAAACAGGCACCACTGGTTGAAGAAGGCAATCCAGGTGAAAAAATTCTTGAACGCGTGAAAAAAGATCACACAGACGTATTGATCACAGGTAGAACACCGTCTGACCGACTGACCCGATGGTTACTCGGCAGTACATCAGAAGCTCTCTTGACCCATTCTCATTCAAGCGTTCTGGTTGTTCCAGTCGAGAAAAAGCAGACTCACTGAATACTTGTTGACTTACCACCACCAACGATCAGCAGGTACGTCCACTGCAGCATGTGCCTTTGATACTTCTCCCTTTTCATCCATGAGCAGATTAGAGGGGTCAATGGCCATCCCAGCCTGAATCGTGACTCCACCGCCAATTGGTGTAACCAAGCGAGAACCTCGCCATACAGCATTGACCGCTGTTTCAACTTGAGAGACCGGCTGGAGTGTCTCAATTGGATAAACCCCCTCATCACGAAGGGTTGTAGCACCCCAACCTATTTTTCCGTATGCATCAAACTCCTGCATCCATGCTGCAACAACAGCAAGATCGACAAGTGATCGAAGCTGTGCATACACGGGACTTTTTGCTGCGATCTCAGGGTATTTCTTCGTAAAAGCTGTTGTAAAAAGCTTACTCGCCTGACTCTGGCGATCGGCTGACATGCGTCGACCATCTGGGAGAACGACCTCATCAGCACCAACAAGTTGAACTCCTTGTCCTGTCAGCTCAATGGCTAAGTCATCTTCACTTACTCGGACCCGCTCATACTTTGGAACAAAATACCATCGCTGAAGTGCATTTGCTGCAACTGACTGTGAACTCGAAAGTTGTACCCAAGTACTCATTCTCACCGGAGGTGGTTCAAGTCCAATACCAATAAGTTTCATTCGATAATCCGCTTCAACAAGAACATGTGCAAAGTGTGTCGCGGGAGAGATGCCGTCTACACGAACAGTTTGCAGGCCAAGCGCTTGTTGCATGCCTCGAACAATACTTATGACATTACCTTTTGGATTGACTCGACCGATACTCTGGATGAACTTTTGTAAAGCAGCAAGTCCTTCCTGAGTTGGGTCAATAGAGCAACCAATGAGGTGACTTGACGGTTGTCCAGGAGCAAAACCTCGAAGTGCCGCAGCAAGATCCTCCAATAAGAGTGTGGGAGCACCAGACACAGCACCAACGGTACGACCTGCAGCATCCATCATCCACGGTTCTGCTGGTCCGGCAAGGACGATTTCTCCCTTTTCATTCCCCTTCCCCGGATATACGAAGACGTACTGAAGCCTTGTCATTCCTACGAGATTGACCATTTCGTCAGGAAGACTCTGACCGGCTGACAGCATCTCAACCATTTCATTCTCTAACCTTGAAAGCGCTATGTAGCGCAACTTCACTGGTGATCGAAGATCTGGATGAGTCGAAGAAACTGCCTGAAGACGACGTCCGGCAAGCAATGGGTCAGGGACCATC
>CACORA010000037.1 GCA_902629495.1 Planctomycetaceae bacterium | reverse complement strand
TGGCACTTTTCTATGGCGGTCTTGTTCGTTCGAAAAATGTACTTTCTGTTTTTGTGCAATGCTTTGCCCTTGCTGGTGTAATGTCGTTGCTTTGGGTGCTCTACGGCTACAGCCTTGCCTTTGGTAATGGGGGCGGGTTGCAGTGGGCGATTGGTGGGTTTGACAACGTCTTGCTTCGTAATGTGACAGTTGATTCTGTTTCTGGCACGATTCCAGAGTCACTCTTTCTTGCCTTTCAGATGACGTTTGCCATTATTACACCAGCGCTCATTGTTGGTGCGTTTGCCGAACGCATGAAGTTCAAAGGCATGATGATGTTTTCGGTTCTCTGGTTTACATTTTCGTACCTTCCGATCTGTCATATGGCGTGGTCAGGAGAAGGTGCTCTTTTCCATGGCTGGAATGTCCTTGACTTTGCCGGTGGTACGGTGGTGCATGTGAACGCTGGCATAGCTGGTCTTATCACCTGTATCATGCTGGGGCGTCGAAGTGGCTATCCCACTGAGGTCATGCGGCCTCACAATCTGCCATTTGCAGTGATGGGTGCGGGCATGCTGTGGGTTGGCTGGTTTGGTTTCAATGCCGGAAGTGAATTAGCGGCTGACGGTACGGCTGCAATGGCGCTTCTTGTAACGCATCTTGCTGCTGCAACTGCTGCGGTCGTATGGATGCTTGTTGAAATGAGTCTGCACGGCAAGGCTTCAGCGCTCGGTATTGCAACAGGAGCTGTTGCAGGTCTTGTCGCCATCACTCCTGCAAGTGGAACGGTTGGTCCACTCGGTGCCATTGTGATTGGTGCTGCGTCAGCACTTGCCTGCTTCTACTTTGCTACCAAGGTCAAGCATCAGTTTGGCTACGATGACAGCCTGGATGTCTTTGGTGTCCATGGGATCGGTGGAATCGTTGGTGCACTTCTGACAGGTGTATTTGCTGCGAAGCAATTCGGTGGTTCCGAAGATATAGTCGTGAGTACCCAGGTCATTGCTCAGGCAAAGAGTTTGGTGGTCACGGCTGTCTGGAGTGGCGTTGTCTCCATTGTCGCGTTCAGGCTTGTTGATCTTTTGGTTGGTATGCGAGTACCGATTGAGGTTGAGCGCGGTGGGCTTGACGTGAGTGAGCATCAGGAGCAGGCGTACGAGATCGTCTGATCACGAGGTATGCCCAGGTTTGTTGTATTAGAACATGCCGGCCATCCGGAGGATTCGGGTGGCCGGCATTTTGATCTGTTGCTGGAGAATCATTCAGCATGTCGTACATGGAAGATGTTCACGCTTCCAGAATGTGGCAAAGGGGCTGTGGCAGCACAAGAACTTCCCCCACATCGGCTGGCCTGGCTCGACATCATGGAATCTCCGGTTTCAGGTAATCGTGGGAGAGCACGACGCATTGATGCAGGGACGTTTGAGGTAACCTCGAGTGATACTCGTGATCTTTCCGATGCTGACAAACTTGTTGTGAAGATGGACGGAACAATGCTTCGAGGGTTTCTGCGTTTTGAATCGTTTGAAGAAGGCTGGGCTCTCAGACTTGAGTAAATGGCTCGAGGCATTGATTCTGTATCGCCAGTTGGTTGATTTGTACGTTGCGCGAGGCCTCTAGGGGATTATCTCCGGATGCCAAGAGGACTGCTGTGCGATTGCAATGTCTATTCGTATTATGTTTCTAAGGAGATGTAGCATGAAACCACGTGAAGTACTTGCGATGTGTCGGGAAAAAGAGATCAAGGCAGTTGATCTTCGGTTTGCTGATTTTCTAGGAGCCTGGCAGCATCTCACCATACCTGTGAGCAAACTCGAAGAGGAAATGTTTGAAGATGGCCTCGGGTTTGATGGATCAAGTATTCGTGGGTGGCAGGCCATTAACGAAAGCGACATGCTCCTTGTGCCAGTGTCTGAAACAGCCATTGTCGATCCATTTGCAGAACTGCCGACGCTTGTCATGGTGTGTATGGTTCAAGATCCCATCACCCGTGAGGATTACACGCGCGATCCCAGAAATATAGCCCGGAAGGCTGTCAACTATCTGAAGGGGACTGGTATTGCCGACACCTGTTTTATCGGTCCCGAGGCAGAGTTTTTTGTTTTTGATGATGTTCGATTTGATCAGAATGCACACGAAGGGTATTTCCACGTTGACTCAAATGAAGGTGAATGGAATCGAGGTCGAGTAGAGTCGCCCAATCTTGGCTATAAGCTGCGTCACAAAGAGGGTTACTTTCCGTGCCCACCATCAGATCACTTGATGGATGTTCGTACCGAGATGATGCAGACAATGATTCAAAGTGGGATCGATGTTGAGGCACAGCACCACGAAGTTGCAACGGCGGGTCAGTGTGAGATTGACATGCGGTTTCAAGAACTTGTTCGTATGGCAGATCAACTCTGTCTCTATAAATACATCGTTCGGAATGTCGCGAGACGACATGGCAAAACGGCAACGTTTATGCCAAAGCCGGTATATGGAGATAATGGCTCTGGGATGCATACCCATATTTCATTATGGAAAGATGGAGCACCGTTGTTTGGTGGATCAGGATATGCAGGCTTATCTGAAATGGCGCTCCATGCACTTGGAGGCATTCTGCGCCATGCACCAGCGCTCTTAGCCTTCACGAATCCAACAACCAATAGCTACAAGCGTCTTGTCCCCGGTTTTGAGGCGCCAGTGAATCTTGCATATTCACAGCGGAATCGTTCTGCCAGTTGTCGAATTCCAATGTATTCATCAAATCCAAAAACGAAGAGAATAGAATTTCGTTGCCCCGATCCAACGTGCAATCCATATCTCGCCTTTTCTGCACTCCTGTTGGCAGCCGTTGATGGAATTCAAAACAAGATGAATCCGGGTGAACCACTTGATCGTGACATTTATGATATGCCACCGAAGGAACTTGAAAATGTTCCGAAGGCGCCGGGCTCACTCAGTGTTGCGCTTGAGGCACTTCAGCAAGATCATGATTTTCTTCTGCGAGGAGATGTTTTCACAGAAGATGTTATTTCAACATGGATTACTCTCAAGCAAGAAAAAGAGATTGCACCCATGCGCCTCCGACCTCATCCATTTGAATTCTGCCTCTACTATGATGCGTGATCTGTATGAGTTACCAGCAGGTTTTTCCACCATTTACAGCAATGGTTTGACCGGTCACAAAAGCAGCTTCGTCACTTGCTAAATATGTTGCTGCCCAGCCGATATCGTCTGGTGTGCCCCATCGTTGCATTGGCACACTTGCCAGATAGGCATCTTTGTCTTCTTGGGGGTCATGTTCATGTCGTTCCACAGGAATCCATCCAGGCGCAATCATGTTGACTGTAATTCCATGCGGGGCAAGTTCGTTGCACATGCTTCTCGACCAGCCTGTTTGAGCCCCCTTTGCAGCAACGTAGGCAGAAAAGGGCGTGACTCCCAGATGAAAAACTTCACTTGTAATGTTGATCAATCGACCGTGCTTACGCTCTTTCATGCCAGGGAGTGCTCGTCGTGCCAGGAGGTAAGGACTTTTGACAAAGAAGTCCAGCATCTGTTGATAAAAATCCCAGTCATATTCTTCGATTGGTTTCTGGGGCTGTGCTGGTGTTGCATTGACAACAACAATATCAACAGATCCAAGGGAGGCTTCGATAGATGTAAACATCTCATCAATCGCTGACTCACTTGTGACGTCGGCTCGAAAAAGGTCTGCGTGTGCCCCACTCTTTCGGACTTCATCCAGAGCGGATTCTGCTCGTTCTTGAGAGTTGGCGTAGTTCATTGCAACCTTTGCGCCAGCCTTGCCAAGACACATTGCCATGGCTTTTCCGAGACCAGTTGAAGAACCCGTTACGAGTGCGACACGATTGTGGAGTGAAAATACAGACATGACAATTCTTTTGTAATGAGAGGAAAGAGGACTTATTCAAGAACCATAGCGAATAATCGACGAACAAAGATACTTCTTTGTTTTTTTGTAAGACCTACTTAGAATTGAAGAGTTCGCGGAGAGACTAGAATATGATCCAGAAGTTATTTTTTCTACTTCTCATTGCTCCTATCGCAATGCGAAGCTTTTCTGGAATAGGTTTTGGCGCACCTGTTGATTTTTCAAGAGATGTCCAGCCCGTGTTGGCCAGGCGATGCTTTGCCTGCCACGGTCCAGAAACGCAGGAAGCCGATCTTCGGTTTGATGACCGTTCCGTTGCAACACGTGAACTTCCAAGTGGTCAGAAGGCGATTGTGCCAGGTGATCTGAGCGCAAGTGAAATACTTGCGCGTATCACATCGTCTGACCCCGATCTTCAGATGCCTCCGGAGGGTTCGCGTCTTTCAGATCAAGAGATCCAAGGAATCCGGCAGTGGATTCAGGAGGGTGCGGCATGGGAGGAACATTGGTCGTTTCGCAGGTTGATGCAACCAGACGTTCCTGATGTGAATGATGCCCAGCATCCAATTGATGCATTTATCCAGCAGGGGCTCGTGGAACGTGGTCTGCCAATTCCATCCGAGGCAGACCGTCGCACGCTGCTCAGACGAGTGACCTATGGAGTGACGGGTCTTCCGCCATCGGAGGAGGAGGTGGCAGCATTCGTTAATGATTCATCTCCTCAAGCATGGGAGCGAGTAGTTGATCGACTTTTGGAATCTCCCCACTACGGTGAGCATTGGGCACGACACTGGTTGGATTTGGTGCGGTATGCAGATACGAATAGCTATGAGCGAGATGGTAATAAGCCGCACTCATGGCGGTATCGTGATTATGTCATTCGTGCGTTCAATGAAGATAAGCCGTATGATCGATTTGTTATTGAGCAACTTGCAGGAGATGAGCTGGACCCGCCAACGCAAGATAGTCTTATCGCGACTGGGTATTACCGAATTGGTATTTGGGATGATGAACCAGCTGACCGGTTGCAGCACCGGTATGACCAACTGGATGATGTTGTTGCTACAACAGCACAAACATTCCTTGGGCTAACCATTAATTGCGCACGTTGTCACGATCATAAGATCGATCCGTTGCCACAGAAAGATTATTACAGCCTGCTTGCTTTTTTTCACAATATAACGCCCATGGGTGCTCGTCAGATGAATCCTGATTTTATTGAGCAGGCACTTCCCGAGGGGCAGATGACACTGGTTGATGCGCAAAATCAATTTCGAGAGCGCAGGCGACAACTGGTAGAAGCTGAGGCTGAAGTTCGAGCAATCAATAATCGTATTAAGGAGCATGGTGATCAGGCTCGAGATGCACTCACGAAGCAAGATCTCAAAGCCTGGAAAGAAAAAGTTCAGCGATTGAAGCAGGAAACAACGTCGACTCCCAAGGCTTTGGTTGTGAGTGAACATGGTCCCGATGCTCCGGAGACTTTTGTTCTTTACCGAGGAAATCCGCATGCTGAGACAACTGCTGAAAACCGTGTGGAGCCTGCATTCCCTGCAGTACTGAAAGCACCTGCACCGGACATCAAATCACCTGCATCAGGACGATCAACCGGTCGTCGACTTGCATTAGCGTCATGGATCGTATCACCAGAGAACCCGTTGGCGGCACGCGTTATTGCGAATCGCATATGGCAGTATTATTTCGGCCGGGGAATTGTCCGGAGTGCAAGTAATTTTGGTTTTGCTGGAGATCCTCCAACCCATCCTGAGTTACTTGACTGGTTGGCGACAGAACTTGTTTCGAGTGGCTGGAGTCTTAAGTCGTTACATAAAAAAATACTAATGTCTCAGGCGTATCGAGCATCATCTGCCACCGTTTCAAAAGCGATGACAGTCGATCCCCTCAACGATGCGTGCTGGCATTTTGATATGCGGCGTCTTTCTGCGGAGGAGGTGCGAGACTCCATTCATGTTGCCAGTGGCGCGTTCAATACAAAGATGTTTGGTCCTGGTATGTATCCGGCTATTCCACCGGATGTTCTTGCAACACAGTCGAAGCCAGGGAAAGGATGGGGGGACTCTTCTCCGGAAGAACAGGCTCGTCGGAGTGTCTATATTCATGTGAAGCGTTCACTGCTTACGCCCGTGCTTACGGATTTCGATCTTGCGGATACAGATACACCGTGTCCGGTGCGATTTGTGACAACGCAGCCAACGCAGGCTCTTGGCATGATGAATAGTGAGTTTGTCCAGAATCAGGCAAAGGTCTTTGCGGAGAGAGTCCGTCACGAAGCCGGAGGGCCAGATGCATCAGACGTTCGGGCAAGTGTTCGCAGAGCCATTCAGATAGCTTTGGTGCGTGAGCCTCACGAGGGTGAAGTGTCTCGTGGCCTCGCGCTGATTGATGCGTTAGAGGCGGAGGAGGGTATTAGTCCAGGCCGAGCCCTCGAATTGTATTGTCTGTATCTTCTTAATTTGAATGAGTTTATCTATCTTGACTGAGGTCATCACAGAACGTGGAGTGAAGTATGTCAACATTTCATGAACAACACACAGGTTCCTTCTGTCGTCGCACTCGTCGGGAATTCTTCTGGGAGGCAGGTGCTTCTTTTACGGGCTTGGCGCTTTCTGGAATGCTCGACAACGGATTTTTTGGCCAGCAGACGAAGGCAGCAGATGGGGTCACTGCATTTAAGAATCCTCTTGCAGCAAAGCCACCAATGTTTGCACCAAAAGCAAAAAGTGTCATTTTCCTTTTTATGTACGGTGGCCCCAGTCACGTCGACACATTTGACTATAAGCCAGAACTCTACCCACTTGATGGAAAAACAATAAAAGTAAAAACAAAAGGACGTGGTGGGGAGCGGAGTGAAAGTCGGGCTGTGGGGCCAAAATGGAAGTTTAAGCAGTATGGTCAGTGCGGAAAATGGGTGAGTGATCTGTTTCCTCATATTGGCCAGCATGTTGATGACATTGCGTTTATTCACTCGATGACAGCCGACTCGCCCATTCACGGTTCAGCAATGCTTCAGATGAATTCTGGAAAGATTCAATCAGGCGCGCCATGCCTTGGTTCCTGGGTGAATTATGGGCTCGGTAGCGTCAACGAAAATCTACCGGGTTTTGTTGTGATGCTTGATAAGAAAGGTGGGCCAATTTCAGGTGCAAAGAATTGGTCAAGTGGTTACATGCCGGCTACGTATCAAGCAACATTACTGAGGAGTCAAGGAGATCCAATTCTCAATCTTGCGCCCCCCAACGATATGCCGTTGGCTGCCCAACGCATGCTGCTTGATTCCCTTCGTGAATCGAATGAATCTCATTTCATGAGTCGAAGTGATAATTCTGAACTTGCAGCCAGAATCGCATCGTATGAACTTGCTTGGCGAATGCAGGAGCATGCCCCAGAGGCAGTCGATCTATCTCGGGAAACAGAAGAAACCAAAAGACTCTACGGACTTGATCAAGACAGAACGGCCCATTTTGGAAGACAGTGTCTTCTGGCGCGTCGACTGGTTGAACGAGGAGTACGATTTATTCAGGTGTACTCTGGTGGAGCTCACAATGATGACAATTGGGATGCGCATGGCGATCTGGTAAAAAATCATGAATTCCATGCCGGTAATACAGACCTTCCCATTGCTGGTCTTTTAGCAGACCTGAAGAGATCAGGGTTGTTGGATGAAACGCTTGTCATTTGGGGTGGTGAGTTTGGCCGTCAGCCGACGGCTGAGTACGCCGAGGGCACTGGTCGTGACCATAACTCATTCGGTTTTACGATGTGGATGGCAGGAGGTGGCATCAAAGGCGGTGTCAGTATTGGCGAAACAGATGAGCTTGGTTCAGCAGCGATATTCCCTGGTCCAGGACATGGCAATGGTGAGAAGGCAGGTTTTCATGTGAAAAGTCTGCATGCAACCGTGTTGCAGCTCCTGGGGCTCGATCCAAATAGGCTCAGTTATTTTTTTGGTGGACTGGATCAGAAACTGGTTGGCGTTGAACATGTTGAACCAATCAAGGAACTCCTTGCATGACGAGTTAATGCGTCCCCTGAATGTGTTTTTTTGCAACTGCCTGACCGTACGTCCTATTTCCTGATAACTCATCGAATGCTTTCGATTTCTCAGTTAGACTCTCAGTGTCTTGCTGTGGGAAAAGAAAATGGTCCCGAAAGGAACTCTCATGCGGTCATTCATGCGTTATGCCCAGAGTGGCATGGTCTTTTTATTGTTTGGGTTATGTCTTTTTGTCAGTCATAGTCGTACTGTCTCTGCAGCATTACCAAATATTGTCATGGTTTTTATTGATGATATGGGGTGGGGAGACTTTTCGTGTTTTGGAAATGCAGATGCAACAACCCCGGCAGTTGATCAATTGGCATCTGAGGGCATTCGCTTTCAGCAGTTTTATGTGAATTCTCCAATTTGCTCGCCATCACGAGTTGCCCTGACAACAGGTCAATATCCGCAGCGATGGCGAATCAATTCGTATCTTGCCAATCGAGATACAAATACAAAACGGGGTGTTGCCCAGTGGCTTGATCCCGGCGCTCCGACACTGCCTCGATTACTTCATGAGGCTGGCTACCGAACGGGGCACTTTGGAAAATGGCATATGGGTGGACAGCGAGATGTTGATGATGCACCAGTGATAGCAACGTACGGATTTGATGAGTCCCTTACGAATTTTGAAGGGATGGGCGCAAAGTTGCTTCCACTCACAGAAACTCCAGGCGGGAAAATAGGAAGAATCTGGCAGGATGCAGAGCGTCTTGGAAGTCCTGTGACATGGATGCAACGTTCAAAAATAACAGCAGGCTTTGCATCTGCAGCGCTCGCATTTATCGAGGATGCTGTGTCTCAGGATAAACCTTTTTACATCAATCTCTGGCCCGATGATGTGCATAGTCCGTACTGGCCACCAGTTGAGATGTGGAAGGAGAGTAAGCGAGGGCAATACCTATCAGTTCTTGAGTCGATGGATAAACAGTTTTCCAAAGTATTTGACTTCATCCGAACGAATAAAACACTTCGAAATAACACACTTATTATCATATGTTCGGATAATGGTCCGGAGCCTGGAGCTGGCTCAGCAGGACCATTTCGGGGAAGCAAAGCAACGTTGTATGAAGGTGGTATTCGATCACCATTGATTGCGTGGGGACCAGGCGTATTAGCAAAGACTGCGTGTGGACGCAGTGATGCAGCTTCTGTTTTCTCAGCAATGGATCTTGTGCCCTCGTTGCTCAACATTGCAGGCATCAAACCATCGAATCAGGTGGCATTTGATGGAACAGATATTTCAGAGGCTCTCCTTGGTGAAAAGCCAAGAAGTCATCAAGGAGCATTGTGTTGGTGCCGGCCGCCTGATCGAAAGATGTATAGGCCATTGGGAAATGCCGTGTTGCCAGATCTCGCTATTCGGGATGGAGCATGGAAGCTTCTTTGTGATTACGATGGTCGCAACGCACAGCTTTTTCAACTGCAGGAGGATCCTGGTGAACAGCAGAATATGGCCGTAGCGCATCCGGAGGTCGTCAGCCGTCTGAAAGATCAGCTGTTACAGTGGCATTCAGATCTTCCATCAGATAACGGGCCAGAACTTGGGCGTCAGCAACTGACCAAGGCGAAGGTTGGGCCTGCGAATGTCATAGGTTATCAATGTATTGCTGCGGATAGCTCAAAGAAGGTCCTTGCTGCCGTGGCGCCAGATGGCAGTATTGCTTGGGAGAAAAAATGTGGTGCTATTCATGATCTTCATGTCCTGCCAAATGGTCATTTGCTCTATCAGGATGGTTGGACACGAATCATTGAACTTGATCAAGAGCGTCAGAAGGTCTGGGAGTATGATGCAACAACGAATGGCAACCTCCAGCGTCGGGTTGAAGTGCATGCTTTCCAGCGGCTCCCAGATGGGAATACGATGATTGTTGAGTCGGGGCCTGCGAGAATATTGGAAGTCGATGCAAACGGCATGATTAAGCATCAGGTTCCACTCACGGTCAACACCTCGTCTCACCACTCCGACACGCGTAATGCTCGTAAAACGGATGCAGGTACCTACCTTGTTGCACACGAAAAAGATGGTGTTGTTCGAGAATATGATCCTCAAGGAAATATTGTCTGGGAGTTTGACGTGCCTCTTTTTGGAAGGCCTCGCAAAGGTGGCCACGGTCCTGAAGCCTTTGGTGATCAGGTCTATTCGGCGGTGCGATTGGATAATGGGAATACCTTGATCGGCACAGGGAATGGGCATAGTGTGCTTGAAGTCACTCCTCAGAAAGACATTGTGTGGAAACTTGAGCAGGATGATCTGCCTAGCATTACACTCGCGTGGGTCACTCAGGTCAGTCGACTTGCAAATGGCAATACTCGTTTGATTAACTGCCATGCGGGACCAGACAATCCGCAGATTATTGAGGTGACTCCAAGTAAAGATGTCGTTTGGACGTTTCGAGATTTTGATACTTTCGGTAACGCATTGCCGGTTGCCGTCATTTTGAATCCATGAGGAATGCTATGAATCGCAACGTGTATTCTTTGATAAGCGTTTTTGCATGCGCTGTGATGGTTTGTGGAGATGTATTGGCTGCTTCGCACACGCGGCCGAATATTATTGTCATTCTTTCGGATGACATGGGATTTTCAGATATTGGTTGCTATGGTGGTGAGATTGAAACACCAACGCTTGATCGACTCGCAGCCAACGGCATTCGTTTTACCCAGTTCTATAACACGGCAAGATGCTGTCCTACGCGGGCAAGCCTTTTGACAGGACTGTATCCACATCAAGCAGGTATTGGTCACATGATGGACGACCGAGGGTTGCCAGGGTATCGAGGTGAACTGAGTGACCAGTGCCTGACAATTGCAGAGGCACTCAAGCCAGCAGGATATACAAGCTATGCCGTTGGAAAGTGGCATGTGACCAAGAGTCTCGTCCCGAAGCATCCTGAGTCACGTCATAATTGGCCTCTTCAGCGAGGTTTTTCTCGTTACTACGGAACGATTACAGGAGCTGGAAGTTTCTTTGATCCAGGGTCACTCGTTCGAGACAATCAGCCGATTTCACCGTTTGCTGATCCTGAGTATTCATCAACAGAGTATTACTACACAGATGCCATCAGTGATCACGCGGTGCGATTTATCAAAGAGCATAAAACTGCAGAACCGTTTTTCATGTACGTCGCATTTACAGCGGCACATTGGCCGATGCATGCAAAAGAGCAAGACATCAAAAAATATCGGGGTCGTTATGCAGAAGGTTACACAGCTGTACGGGAGGCTCGATATGCAAAAATGCTTGAGCAGGGAGTGATTACTCAAGCCAACACCACACTTTGGCCATTTCCAGAGAACCTCGGTGAGCACGGAGAGTATTGGCCATGGGACGAACGAAACATGGAAGTTTATGCAGCGATGGTGGACTGTATGGATCGGGGTATTGGTAGAATTGTCGGGTCACTCGAGGCAACCGGACGACTTGAGAACACGCTGATCTGTTATATCCAGGATAACGGTGGATGTGCTGAAGGCATGGGTCGTCGGGCTGATGGTCAACCACGGGCGAATGCACCGTCGCTACCACCGATTGCGAAGGAGGCAACCTATACGGACATTCGTCCGAAGCAAACGCGTGATGGCTATCCTGTGCGTCAAGGAAAAGGTGTGATGGCAGGACCAGCAGATACGTACATTGGTTATGGAGAAGCTTGGTCAACGGTTTCCAACACACCTTTTCGGAAGCATAAGCACTGGGTCCATGAAGGTGGGATCTCTACTCCATTGGTGGCTCATTGGCCAAAAGGCATTCGACAGCCTGGAAGCCTCGAGGCAACGCCGGGACATCTTATTGATGTTATGGCAACCTGTGTTGATCTTGCGGACGCCGCGTATCCCGAGAGCAAAACACCGCTTGAAGGATGTAGCCTTGTTCCATTGCTTCAGGGAGATGCGATTGATCGTGAGGCAATCTACTGGGAGCACGAAGGCAATCGAGCTATTCGTGTTGGGAATTGGAAACTCGTAGCAATGAATGGGCGGCCTTGGGAACTCTATGATCTTTCGAAAGATCGTTCTGAACAAAATGATCTCACGGAACAAGAGCCGGAAAGGACGAGCCGTATGGCCAGGATGTGGGAAGCCTATGCTGCTCGAGCAAATGTTGCTCCATGGAAGGAAGTAACCAAGAAGAAGTAATTCAAATATTCCACTTGGGGAGCGGGACGTTGAAAAAGTACATGTTTTTCAGCCATTCCATTTTATTCAGGCACCACTTCATGTGTTTGGATATGCTAAGTCCCCCTCTTGGAGAAACGTGGTATGAATGGTCGTTATCTGTTTTCCGTATGCACCATGGTCCTGTCATGTGGCGTTATGGATGCTGGCGTTGCGAATGCAGCAGGATCGGATGAGGCCCTGCGTCCAACAGTTGGAAGGATCGAACGACTTGATCCACGCTTTGACGAACTTGTTCCTTTGGATGCAGTCATCGAAGTCTTGGCAACAGGTTTTGAATGGTCGGAAGGCCCTGTGTGGGTGCCTACGAACCGTGGCGGATTGCCCTCGAACTGCTTGCTGTTTAGTGATATCCCGAATAACAAAGTGTACTGCTGGAAGCCTGGCGAAGGTCTGAGCACGTTTTTGGAGCCAGCAGGTTTCACGGGTTTTGCTGCCTACGGAAAAGAGCGAGGCAGTAATGGACTGACGTGTGATCATCTCGGCCGCCTCCTTTCATGCGAGCATGGCGATCGGCGTGTGAGTCTTCTTGAAAAAGATGGAGGAAAACGGACGGTGGCTGATGCCTGGAAGGGTAAAAGATTGAACAGCCCAAACGATCTTGTTGTTCATTCATCAGGTGCAATCTATTTCACAGATCCTCCGTATGGTTTGCCAGAAAGATTTGAAGATCCGCGTCGCGAGATAGATTTCTGTGGTGTCTATCGAATCAGCACAGAAGGGAATGTTTCGTTGTTATGTAAGACAATGACGAGGCCCAATGGCCTTGCATTTTCCCCAGATGAAAAGCAATTGTATGTCGCTCAATCAGATCCATCGGCACCTGTATGGAAAGTGTTTGAGGTGACATCTGATGGTATGCTTGACGAGGGCAGGGTGTTTTTTGATGCTTCAGCCTTGTCACAGACGCGACGTGGAAACCCGGATGGACTCAAGGTGGATGTTCGTGGCAATCTTTTTGCAACAGGTCCTGGAGGGGTTTTGGTAATTTCCCCAGAGGGTGACCATTTAGGTACACTTCTCACAGGTCAGGCGACGGCAAATTGTTGTTTTGGAGAAGATGGGAGTACCCTTTTCATAACGGCAGATGCGCTCCTGTGTCGGGTTCGACTTTCAACAAAGGGTCGGCTTGCAGGGACAGGTAACAAAATATCGGTGAACTAATTTTTGGACTTACGTTCGATTTGGAGGAAACGAATTATGGCTGGAAAGAATGCTTCTTCAGACGCTTCAAATGCATCCAAGGTGTCAAGGCGATCCTTTGTGAATGCATCGGCTGCAACGGTCGGTGCTTTGGCTGCACCAGCATCTGCAGCCGTCGCAAACGCAAATAGTCGTTTGCGAATCGGATTTATTGGTCCTGGAGGACGTGGGTTTGGGGCTCATGTGAAAACGCTTGCCAAGCTTCACAATGAAGGATTACCAGTCGATCTTGTTGCTGTCAGTGAGGTATACAAAAAGCAGGAAGACACTGTTTGCAGTTACATCAAAGAGCAAACGGGTCGCGACCCAAGTCGCTATGTGGACTATAACGACATGTTGGCTGATAAGAACGTCGATGCAGTCTGTATTGGTACACCAGACCATTGGCATCATCGACAGATTGTTGATGCTTTGCGGGCCGGCAAGCACGTTTATACCGAAAAGCCGATGACGAAAACGGTTGAAGAAGCGCTTGATGTTGCCAAGGTATGGCAGGAAACTGGCAAGGTCGTGCAGGTTGGAGTTCAGTCTACAAGTTTGAAGGTTTGGGATCAGGCACGGCGTCTTATTGATGAAGGCAAGCTTGGAAAAGTCCTTGGTTTTCAAACAGAATACTTTAGAAATTCCAATCGAGGTCAGTGGCGCAACTACAAGCTCGAGAAGGAAATGTCACCAAAAACCATCGATTGGAATCGTTGGCTTGGCGTGACAGCTGGTCTTGTTCCGGAAATGCCATTCGATCGAGCGGTATACAAGCAGTGGCGATGCTACTGGCCATTCGGCTCGGGCATGTTTACCGATCTGTTTGTTCATCGGACAACGGCTATGCTCAAGGCAACAGGCCTTCGGTTCCCTGGTCGTGTTGTTGGAGCTGGTGGTATCTATCTGGAACTTGATACTCGTGACGTGCCAGATGTTGCGACAGTCGTAGCCGACTACAACGAGGGCTGTCAGGGGTTGATTACAGCGACAATGTGTAATGAAGCTTCACGTATCAAGCAAATGATTCGGGGTCACTATGGTGCATTTGAGTTTGGAAACGGTGAAAAATTTACAGATTTCAAATTCATTGCAGAGCGACCACAAGTAACGCTGGACAGTAAAATAAAGGACGAAACCATCGAAAGTGATGGTGACGTTGGCGTTGAAAACAAGGGCAATACGACGTATTTGCACTTCAAAAACTGGGTTGAGTCGATGCAGGCAAATGACCCTCAAATGTGTAACAACACGCCAGATCTTGGGGCAGCCGCTGTGGTTACGGTGATTCTTGGTGCGATGAGTTACCGATTCGGCAAGGTGTATCATTTCGACGAAGCGACCGGAAGGTATTCCGATGGCAGTGATGCATGGGCTCACCAGTGGGAGAATCTTTCTGAAAAACATGGAAAACCAAAGCATGTTCCTGGTTGGGCAGCTGGCGATACTGGCAGCACCATTAAGGCTCCTGACCATCAGAGACTCGCAGGACCGTGGATTGATGGCCGGGATCCAGCAGTGTGATTCCCATTTGATTCATTGGATTGCGGTGGCACTGATATTCGGTTCGGTTTTGGGTTGTGAGGAGATAACGTCTTCGCAGACGGTTGAGTTACAGTCTGGCCGAAGTGTTGCATTACAAATTCAAGACATTCAAAATAGACAGTCACATGAGCTCATAGCTGCAGTCCCGTTTGTTGCAGGCGACTGGAAAGCTATTCGTGGTCTCAAGGGACTACAAACACTCATCCTAGCCGTTGGGAATGCCCATGATTCAGATATGGAAGTGATTACAACACTTCCTGACATTCAGCGTCTGGTGTTACGTCATTCTCCACTCTCTGACAGCGGCATGAAGACACTGAGTCGTTGTGCAACACTCCGCAACCTGAATGTGCCTCAGGTGTCCTGTTCCATCTTGGGGATTCGCTCGATGGAATCGCTGCCTCACTTGGAGCACTTGAGAATTGGTGGCTCAAGCCTAGATGGTTTAGAAGTGTGCAGGGCAGTTGTCAGATTCTCCCATCTCAAAACACTCCATCTCATTGATATTGCCATTGGTGATGAGGGTCTTAATACGCTGGCAGGTCGTCCTGATTTATGGAGTCTGTACCTCGATGGTGCGGAAGCATCAGATGCCGCATGGGAGAGATATTTTGAGGCGTGTCCACAGGTGCATGTCCACATCAATCAAAGCCATCATGACCGAGATCCTCTGAAGGAGCATGATCAATGAGAAGTCGGTACACTTAAGCATCAACGTGTTAGTTTGTAACGCAGATTTTGTGGAGAACATTATGCTGATTCAAATGAGCGACAAGATGCAGCTTTCTGTTGTTGCTGCGATTGTTATGGGGGTTGCATCTGCTGGTGTTGGGATAGCTTTTTGGCAACCGAATCAGGCTGATGCTGTCACGAATGCTGCAAACCAATGGATTGAGACACTTGATCCTGACCAGCGGGCCCAAGCCCTTCGTCCATTTCAGGATGAAACAAGAACAGATTGGCATTTTATTCCGAAAAATGATCGCAAGGGTGTTCAGCTTCGCGACATGACACAAACCCAGAAGGATGCAGCATTCAAATTTTTGCAATCCGTGTTGTCGTCTGTCGGATATACAAAAGCGACAGAAATCATGCACCTAGAAGAAATTCTGAGACGTCTTGAAGGGGAACAAGCAAGGAATGTTCGTGATGATCAGCGTTATTTCTTTACGATCTTTGGCATGCCAGATGAAGCGGGTTCGTGGGGAATATCGATTGAGGGGCATCACCTGTCACTCAATGTGACAATTCGTGATAATCAGGTTGTGGATTCGACGCCGCAGTTCTTTGGAGCGAATCCTGCGACTGTTCATACGTCTTCTGCAGGTTTGCCACCAGTGGGGCATCGGGTGCTACGGGATGAGGAATCATTGGCTTTTCAGCTTGTTCAGTCGCTCAATACGTCACAACAAGAACAGGCAATCATTGCAAAAGAAGCCCCACGGGAGATACGGGCTGCCGGTGAACCTCAGCCTGGAAATGAGCCAATGGAAGGAATCGCATACTCTGAGCTCGATCTAAAGCAGCAATCACTCCTACGCAGGCTTGTTGAGACATATTGTCAGATCATGCCAGATCCCGTGGCAGAAGCCCGATTGCAGGCGTGTAAGCCCTGGGACGCGGTCCGCTTTGCGTGGGCGGGGAGTCTTGAGCCCGGGGTGGGACATGGGTATCGCGTTGAGGGAACGAATTTTCTGATCGAATTGGTAAATGTTCAGCCGGATCCAGAGGGGAATCCTGCCAACCATATCCATTGCATTTGGCGGGATAAAACAGGCGATTTCGATCTACCAAGCGCTGGGTAGAAACGCAGTCAACAAGGGATCTGAGCGTCGTTTGTGCCCACAGTCCCGGTCTGCGTTGTGGGCCATTGGCGAAAACGCAGTGCCTCAAGGGCTGAAATGGAAGTTTTTTTGTGCAGATACTTGACACATATGAAGGTGTGTATAAGATCAGATTTAGTTGAGACTCAGTC
>CACORA010000036.1 GCA_902629495.1 Planctomycetaceae bacterium | reverse complement strand
TCGGACCACGGGCAATCAATACTGAGAGCAATTTATCTTATTGACTAGACTGTTTGATCGGAGAGGCAAGTATGGTTTGGTGCTGTAATGTGATTTCTTTCGTGATTTTTCTGCTGATTGGATGTGCCGCCGTTGTTTCGCATGCAGGCGAGCAACCAAATATTATTTTTATTTATGCTGATGACTGGGGGTGGGGAGATCTCGGCTGCCATGGTCATCCGTACGTCAAGACTCCAAATATTGACCGGCTTGCCGCAGAAGGAACCGATTTTCATCGCTTTACTGTTGCGAGTGGCGTGTGTTCACCAAGTCGGACAGCTATTCTCACCGGTCACTTTCCAGCTCGATATAACATCAACGGTCATTTTGCATGGGTGGAACAAAACGAAAAGAGAAATATGCCGGACTGGCTGAATCCGGAGACACCAACACTGCCTCGCATGCTTCAACAAGCAGGATATGCAACTGCCCATTTTGGGAAATGGCATCTTGCAAATGACATGATCCCTGATTCACCACTCCCGGGCGAATATGGGTATGACGCCTACGGGGCATTTAATTGTGCTGGTGAACAGATGCCTGTGCATAAGGATGTTGACCGCGCTATTGGTTTCATTGTTGACGCACAGCAAAAGAAAAAGCCATTTTTTATTAACCTTTGGATACACGAGCCGCATACGCCATTTCATGTTTTACCGAAATACCGGTGGTGGTTTCGTGAGCTTGAAGAACCCGACAATATTTATGCTGCAACGCTGGCTCATGCAGATGATCGAATCGGTAAGCTTCTTGATGCCCTTGATGGTCTTGGCCTTCGCGAGTCGACGTTGGTCGTTTTTAGTTCCGACAATGGGCCAGCCCGTGCAGCGAGTCCTACTGAATTGCAGTTGACGTATGACACAGCGACCGGGGCGGGTTATGGCATTGGTGCATCGAAGGGTATTACAGGTGGTCGAAAAGGATATAAGGCAGCACTTTTTGAGGGTGGAGTTGGTGTCCCGTTCATTGCACGTTGGCCCGGAAAAATTCAAGCAGGTGCGACGGATCATGAATCATTGATGTCAGCCGTTGATCTCTTGCCAACGTTTTGTGAATTGGCAGAAGCTGAATATCCAGAAGGATATGTTCCTGACGGTGTCAGTCAGGTCGATGTGCTGATGGGAAAACAACAGCCACTCCGACAGGAGCCCTTGTTCTGGAAGTCCAACGCTCGGTGGCCAGCCCCTCACAACAGACCCTATCACTGGGGCGCATTCGCCATAGTTCATAAGCGATGGAAACTCATCGCAAACAATGACTTGAGTTATGCTGAACTCTATGACGTGCTCGAGGGGCCAGGAGAACAACACAATCTCATGAAACAGAAACCCGTCATCGCATCGGAGTTGAAGGAAAAACTAATGAGATGGGAAAAGAGCTTGCCGGAGCATCCAACAGGACCAGTTTTCTCATCGCTCCGATCGCCTTGACGATCGTGATCTGTTTCTCTGTGCATGGGTCGCTCTGCATGGGGTTTTCTCTTGATTCAATCATAGATAGCAGCTTTTGTGCTGGGTTTCGTCGGTTAACTCTTCAGTGTCGCTCCCCCGAGGGTCGACATATAATACGTTGTAGGAAACAAACACGTGACACATAGTGTGTGTTTGCAATACGTGAGGCGATTTCATGAGGCTCCTACGCTTAACTGCCGAGGGTAATGGCATGCGATGCGGCATTGTCATGCGCGTTTTGCTGCTTTTCGCAGTAAATGCAGTGATCGCGTCTGCTGATGAAGGCGTTCCATCCTATACTCGAGATATCAGGGGTCTTCTCTCTAATCGATGTGTGCGTTGTCACGGTCCTGATGAGAATGAGAGACAGGGCGGTGGGGAAGATGGACTTCGGCTTGATACTGCTGAGGGTGGAACAGCCGACCTTGGAGGGTATGCAGCAATCGTGCCTGGCAGGCCAGAGGAAAGTGCGTTGGTTGAGAGAATCACATCTCCTGATACTGATGTGGTCATGCCTCCTCCGGAAGCTGGCGAGTCACTTACCGGAGAGGAAATTGATCTCTTGAGGCGTTGGATTGCTGCTGGCGCACACTATGAGCCGCACTGGTCGTATGTCCCGCCACGTCGTCCAGCTCTTCCCTCGGTACGGGATGCCGCGTGGACACACAATGAAATTGATCATTTTATTCTTGCCAGGCTGGAGGCCGAGGATCTCTCGCCTCAACCAGAGGCTAGCCGTTTTACGCTTGCGCGTCGTCTGTCGCTTGATCTTACAGGGCTTCCACCAAGTGTTGAAAGAGTTGATGCTCTTGTTGCAGATGAATCACTGGATGCAATCCAGAAGTTTATTGAGGAACGTTTTGTTCATGATGGTTACGGTGAACACATGGCACGACAGTGGCTTGATATTGCTCGGTACGCTGACAGTGCTGGCTATGCAGATGATCCTCCAAGGGAAATATGGGGTTGGAGAGACTGGGTTGTTCGTGCGTTTGATAACAATATGCCGTTCGATGAATTCACAATTAAGCAATTAGCAGGTGACCTTCTTCCGAATGCTACAGTTGATGACAAAGTCGCCACAGCATTTCATAGAAATACTCTCACGAATAACGAAGGTGGCACAATTGATGAAGAATTTCGTTCTGTTGCTGTTGTCGATCGTGTAAATACAACAATGAGTACGTGGATGGGGACAACTATGGCATGTGCTCAATGTCATGACCACAAATATGACCCACTCTCGCAGGAAGAATACTTTCAGCTATATGCCATTCTCAATAACACAGCAGACGCGGACCGTCGAAATGAGGCGCCTACCATTCGAATTCCGTGGAAGTCTGTGGATGAGAAAAGGGCACGTATTGAAAAGGAAATCACCGAACTGAAGCAAGGAATCCCTGAACTCAGACAGCCAGCCCCAAAGGGTTTTTCGGAGCCCCCAGAATTTCAGCCAGCTCGAAAGATGCTGGAGCAGTTGCAGAAAAAACTGTCCCAGGTTCCAGCCATTACCGTTCCTGTCATGGAAGAACTTCCAATCGATAAACAGAGAGTCACGCATGTTCAAATTCGTGGAAACTGGAAGAACCTTGGGAAAGAAGTGAGTGCCGGAGTCCCGGAGATATTTCATGGCATTCCATCTCGTGCAGGAGAAAGGATTGATAGACTTGTGCTCGCAAGGTGGTTGGTGGACCCTGCCAATCCGCTTACAGCACGTGTGATCGTCAACAGGTTGTGGGAGCATTTTTTTGGCATTGGTCTTGTTTCAACAAGTGAGGAATTTGGCAGTCAGGGAGAAGTTCCAAGTCATCCAGCGTTATTAGATTGGCTGGCCTGTGAACTTATTGATAATGACTGGAATCTGCAGTCCATTCAGCGTCTCATTGTGATGAGTGCCGCCTATCAACAATCGTCCAAATGCCCTCCGGATGTTCTTGAAAAAGATCCAGAGAATAGACTCATTTCATGTGGGCCACGGATCCGTCTTTCTGCAGAAGTTATTCGTGATCAGGCGCTCGCTGCTGCTGGCCTTCTTTCTCGCAAGAAGGGTGGGCCCAGTGTGAATCCTCCTCAACCAGACCTTGGCCTTAAGGCAGCTTTTGGCGGTGGTATTGATTGGAAAACAAGCACGGGAGAAGACCGGTACCGTCGTGCAATCTATACAACGTGGCGACGCAGCAATCCGTATCCTTCCATGGCAACCTTTGATGCTCCATCGCGAGAAGTATGTACGGTCCGTCGGCCTCGAACCAATACGCCTCTGCAGGCACTCGTGACACTGAATGATCCAGTTTACATTGAGGCTGCTCAGGGTCTCGCTCGTCGGCTCGTACGAGAGGGTGGACTAACAAACATGGAGCGAGCGGCCTTTGGTTTTCGTCTTGTGCTTGCAAGGCCTCCAACCAGCATGGAAATCGATCGTTTGGTTCACTTGTTTGAAGAGGTACAGCATCACTATTTGGGGCGTGAAGCTGAAGCACAAGAAATGGCAACGAAGCCTTTAGGTCGTTTTTCACAGCCAGAGGACGTGAATATTGTTGATCTTGCGGCGTGGACTGTGGTGTCGAATATTATTCTTAATTTAGATGAAGCGTTTATGTGTCCATGAGGTATTTCATGCACCCAATTCTTGAACAAAAATTAATCACAACGCGCCGTCAACTGCTTGGGAGTATGGCTGGAGGCATTGGTGCGATGGCGATGGGGGAGTTGCTTGGAGCACCTCCCCATCCACTTACAGTTGATCCCATGGCAGAGAAGTCTTCTCCATTGCCTGCCAAAGCAAAACGAATGATTGTAATTCACTTAACGGGTTCCCCGCCTCATCTTGATTTGTATGACAATAAACCTGAGTTGACAAAGCGGGATGGTGAGGTCTGTCCAGCGGAGACCATTGAGGGAAAGAAATTTGCTTTTACCAGCGGTTCTCCCACATTGTTGGGGACACGACGAAAGTGGGTGAGGTGCGGTGACAGCGGGATGGAACTCTCCGATGCGATTCCGAATCTCCATCGTGTTGCTGACAAGATGTGTCTTGTTCGGAGCATGTTTACAGATCAGTTCAACCACGCGCCAGCGGAACTGATGGTGTACACCGGTAGTCCTCGTGCAGGACGCCCCAGTCTTGGAAGTTGGGCGACGTATGGCCTTGGGACAGAGAATGCCAATCTCCCTGGTTTCGTAGTGCTTATCTCGTCAGGGGTTCAGCCTAATGGTGGTGCCAGTAGTTTTGGTGCTGGTTTCCTGCCGAGTGTGTATCAGGGAGTGCAATGTCGTTCAAAAGGAGACCCCGTTCTCTATGTTTCAGATCCTCCAGGAATGAATCGAGAGTTGCGACGAAAAAGTCTTAATGCACTCAAAGACCTCAATGAGCTTCAGGCAAAAGAACTGGGGAATCCGGAAACGATTACACGAATTGCACAATACGAGCTTGCATACCGAATGCAGGTAAGCGTGCCTGGCGTGATGGATATTTCAAAAGAACCTCAGTATGTGCTGGATGCCTACGGCGCTCAGCCAGGTGAAGAGAGTCTTGCAAATAATTGCTTGTTGGCAAGGCGACTTGTTGAGGAAGGAGTTCGGTTTGTCCAACTGTTTGACTGGGGTTGGGATTTCCATGGGACGAGTCCGCAGCAGGATATTCGAGATGGCCTAACAAAAAAAGCGGCGACCTTTGATAAGCCAGCAGCAGCTCTCATAGAAGACCTTGAGCAAAGGGGGCTTCTTGAAGACACGCTCATCCTATGCACGGGAGAATTTGGAAGAACTCCGTTTCGTGAGGGGAGGACGTCAAAGGGTGCAGTCCTTGGGCGGGACCACTATCCAGACTGTTATTCCATTTGGATGGCCGGTGGTGGTGCACGTCCAGGATATGTGCATGGCGCAAGTGATGACCTTGGTTTTAATGTTGCTCGAGATAAAGTGCACGTTCATGATTTACAGGCAACAATACTCAGTCTTCTTGGGTTTGATCACACCAAACTCACCTATCGTTTTCAAGGAAGAGACTTCCGGCTGACTGATGTGCATGGGAATGTGGTAGACGCACTGATTGCGTAGTCGGCTGTGGGTTTACCGTCCTACGTTCAGGCAGACGAGCGTTGCGTCATCTCGAAGAAACAGTTTCCCATCGGCAAGGGCAGGAAGTGCTCGAAGTGTGCCGCTTAAGGCACGATGCTGTCCAAGAATATTGAAGTGTTGTGGATTTGCTTCCATCAATACAAGTTCACCATTTGTTTTGGCTGCAATGATCTTTTCATCAGCATAAATCAGTGTTCCGTATCCAAAATTATCTTGGTTCCATCGGACAATCCCTGTGTGTGTGTCTATGCATTTCATGCTTGTCGGAGGCATGTCATCGCGTCCATCAATACAGTAGGCATGTGGGCCAATCAAGATAGGAGTGCAATATTGGCTGGCAAGAGTATCAAGGCTTTCCCATCGCTTCGTGAAAGTGTTTTCATCAAACGTGCCCTCCATGGTACCAATGCCATAAGCAGCGGTAATGAGTAATGAAAGCCCAGTTGACTTCTTTTGAATGACTGGTACAGCTGCGTTGACAGTTGGGCCTCGCATGCCAAATGGAAACTCCCATCGTATCTCGCCGGATTCAGGCTCTAGGAATAAGCATTTATAGCGCGTGATGATGATGGTAAAAGATGTTTTTCCAATCTTGACCTGTGTCGGTGACGAGTAACTGGCGGGTTGTGTCGTGGTGCTCCACTTAGTTTTTCCTGTTGAAAGTTCAAACCCAACGATACCCGCATCTTGTTTTGAGCCGCCTACGTTCACAATAACGATGTCGCCAACAACGATTGGACTTGATCCTGCGCCAAAGTAACCCTCTCTTGCATCGAAATCGGTGTGTGTATTCCGCTGCCATAGCAGCATTCCGGAATGAGTGTCATGGCAGGTAAGGATCCCTTGTGCCCCAAACGTAATGATGCGTTTTTCAGAGATGCAGGGCGTGCAGAGAGGGCCATCGCCACCTCCGACTTGAGGGCGGAAGGTTGTGGAATAACGATCGGCCCAGATCTGTTTTCCACTGGCTGGATCGAATGCCTCAAGAATTTCTTGATCACCAAGACGATGGAATAAAAATCCCATTCCATCAGCAATGACTACACCAGCGTACCCACGGCCCACAGGCCTCTGCCATATAACAGGTGGTCCTTCAGTTGGCCATGTGTCAGCCAATACTTCATCTGAAGACGCTATGCCTGATCGAGTGGGGCCAAGAATATCGGGCCAGTCGCCTGCACAGCTATCGACCAAGCTCATGTTTGCGGATATCAAGAGAAGAAATACTGAAAACACGTGACAGTGGTTCTGTAGTGATGCAATCATAAAAATCTCTGTAGTCGAAAGGACGGAATCTTCAGTACCCTGAGTGCATGTTGTCTTTCCAAAACGCAATCGAGATTGTACAGGCACATGTGCCGAAAGAGGTAAGGGAATATGTAGCGTGTCTTCTGCAGAATCGAAATATTGTTATACGAGTGAGTCGACCGCGACGCACGAAAATCGGAGACCACCGTCCACCCTCACGTCGCTATTTGTATCATCGAATATCAGTGAATGAAGATCTGAATCCGTATGCATTTTTGATCACACTCCTTCACGAGATTGCGCATGCTGATGTATGGGAAGCCTTTCGAGGGAAGCGGGTTCATCCAAAGCCACATGGAGTGGAATGGAAAAATGCATTTCGGGAGCTTCTCGCTCCACTTGTTGAGGCACATTCGTTTCCATCTGAAGTGACCGTTGCACTTGAACAGTATATGTGGAATCCCTCTGCAACGTCATGCAGTGATCGGAATCTTGTGCTTGCGCTCGCTCAGTACGATGACCAAAAGCGGTCACGAATGCGAGTCGAGGATATTCCGATTGGCCGTATTTTTCGTACAACGACCGGGCGCACCTTTTGTCGAGGGACAAAGGCGAGGACACGGTTCCTCTGCGTTGAGCAACAAACAGGATTAGAATTTCATGTTCATGCCCTTGCCGATGCAGAGTTAGTGAATGTGAGTGACTCAGATCCGTAACTGATGCATGCGCTGTCATGCGATCAGATCGTTTTCTCAGCAGTCTCGATGCCTGGCATGTGAGCGATTTGCTTATGAACGCGATGGCCTGCGCTTTTGTCCATCGTTCTCATTGAGCCCTCAACCAAATTGAACATCACAAAATCCAAATTCAATCCTTTGGGTTGTGTTAACGGGGTTGTCGTAGGTTCTAAAGACGTGATCGCCGACCTCTATGTCTAAGTCTTTTTTGAAGATAGGCCCTGCAAAGCAGAATGTGTGGAATTCTCCATTTTCACCGCATGGGTCGACATCGTCCGGGAACTGATTAATTAATTCGGGACTGAGTTCTCTGCCCAGAAATTCCTTGGATAGTTTACCAGTACTTAGACAGACGATGATACTTCTGAATCCTAAGGAGAAAAACTCATGGAGTAACGCACGAGTGTCTTCCTTCCAAATGGGGTAGTGTGTAGTAATTCCATGTGAAGTGAACATGTCGTCGCGGTACGTCTTCAAGTCTTCTAAAAAGATGTCACCAAAGCCCGTGTGTTTATAGCCTGCCTCGGTAAAGGTATGGACTCGCTCCGTTATCAACTCGTTGTATTCATCCATGCTAGGGTGCTCTGGAAGCTCTAGTATATTGAGCTGAATACCTATGGACTCAGCCTGTGCTTTCAGGAGCTCCGTTGGCAAGCCATGCATGGACACGCGTTTGTGGACAGAATTCACTGTCGTGAAAAGCAAGTCAACATCGAGCGTGCCTTGCTTCATGAGTCTATGAAGTGCCAAGGCAGAGTCTTTTCCACTGCTCCAGTTAAAGAACAGTTTGTCTTTCATGATGAACGTGCCGGACGTTTGATAGGTGAAGGAATGTGCACCAAGTCAATTGCTTAATGCATCTGGTCGGGGATGAATATGTTAAACAGGCTGCCTCGTGACGTTTGTCATCTTTGACGGATTGGATTGTCTGTCAATCTGAAACAACAAAACGTTGGTGATACCGTACTGAGCCTCTTGTTTGACACTGTGTTGGGGAACACAGATGAAAACAAGAACCAATAGTTATCGTGCTTGAGTCAATGCAGCCAAGCGTCAAGTGTCGATATTATCGACGGCGATTTGTAGTGGGTCGTGATGGTGAGCTGCCTCGATAATACCTTCGTCGCACGCTGTTTCCATAGATATGTAGCGGTCGGTAGGCACGTTTTTCAATCGGTGTGTTCTTTATTTCCTTCCGAGAATCACCGAATGTAATGATCCGAGGGTCAAATCCAGTTTTGCCAACAGGGGGAGCCGCCTCACTTGTTCCAGAAAAGATTGGGAACAGGGCAATGACAAACATCCAGATGCGAGAAATGGCGCGCATGAAAGGTTTCTCCAAGCATGAGTCGCCGGCCTTTTGCCTCATCGGCATTTAAATTCAAATAATATGAGGAATATAACGAAGCGTTCATGTTCATTATAGTTGATACAACTGGCCTATCACATGTGGGCGTTTGGTTTTTTTTAGAGCAATGAAGAAGTGTTTATTGTGACGCCTAAGGAGTGTGATTTTCATGACTGGTTGCATGTGCGGGAGTGACTGGTTTTGTGCGCACGGTGTGTGGAGTGTCGGCCACGAAATGGATCAGGTGTTGTGGCGTTGCCAATGAAAATAGAGGGAGTCAGTGATGGTTTTCTTCGCATCATTGCACAAGTGCCAATGGGCACATGAAAAAGATGGCGGAGCTTTTTCATGTGATGAAGAGAAATGAGTCGGCGTCAGCGAGAAAGTTTGTTATTAATCGTGGCTTGGCATCACATCCGACAGCCCAAATAGATGTGATAGATAGATGCGTTGAATATTCAAGGTGCATGCGGTCTATTAATCGATAGTCTCCCTGAACTCTTTGGATAAACAGACAACGCACATCAGGGGATGCACACAGAATGCATGTAGCAATACAGGAGTAGAGTAGATGAAACAGTTGTGTCGGTCTGTTTTTCTCATGCTGTCCATGATGGGTGGCGTAAAAGCAAATGATGATATCCTCGTGGCTGACTTTGAAGGCCAAACCTATGGCAAGTGGAAAGCTGAAGGTGAAGCGTTCGGCACGGGACCTGCGAACGGTACACTGCCGGGGCAGATGCACGTCAGTGGCTACAAAGGCAAGGGACTCGTTAATTCGTTCTTGAGAGGTGATCGTAGTACTGGCACGTTGACGTCTCCACCGATTAAAATTGAGCGGAACTATGTGACGTTTCTAATCGGTGGGGGAGGGCATGCTGGTAAGACCTGTATGAATCTGCTTGTCGATGGCAGCGTCGTCCATACGGCTAGTGGAGGCAATACACGGCCGGGTGGCAGTGAGGAACTCGAACTTGCGTTCTTGGACGTTCGTAATCTGTTTGGTAAGGCTGTCGTGTTTCAGATTGTTGATGCCGCAACTGGGGGTTGGGGACATATCAATGTGGACCAGATCGTACAGTCTGACTCCAGACCGACACTGCCGGAACTCGCGCGGCGAGAAAAGTCATTCACTGTCCAGCAGAGCTATCTCGTTATTCCAATTCAGAACAAAGGAAAACCGAAGGGCGAGATCCAACTGTTTATTGATGATAAGGAAGTCCGTCGCTATGGCCTGAACATCGCGACTGGAGACAATACGACGGACTGGTTCGCTTTTTTTTCGATCGGTTCCTACAACGGACAGACGGCTCGCGTTGTTGCCAGTAATGTTACTGAGGAAGGCTTTGCGCTGGTGAAGCAGTCTGACATTATTCCTGGAGAAGGCGGTTTCTACAAAGAGCCACACCGGCCTCAGTTTCACTTCACTCAGAAGGTGGGTTGGAACAACGATCCAAACGGAATGGTGTATTACGATGGGACGTGGAACCTCTTTTTTCAGCACAACCCTGTTGCTTTGCCATGGGGGAACATGACGTGGGGCCACGCGACCAGCAAGGATTTACTCCACTGGGAACAGCAGCCCAACAAGTTGTTTCCAAAAACGATGGCCGTAGGCGCCTGCTTTTCTGGTGGAGCGATTGTTGACACGCACAACACTGCTGGTTGGGGCGCACATGCCTTGGTTGCCTTCCTGACAGACACTGGAGCTGGTGAGTCCATCGCCTATAGCATCGATGGCGGCAAGACGTTTAAGTGGTATGAAGAAAATCCTGTCGTTAAGCACAAGGGCCGCGATCCAAAAGTCATCTGGTATTCGTATAACGATACCGATGAGCCGTTGAATGAAAAGGCAAAGATGCTTGGTGGGCACTGGGTGATGATCGTCTTTGACGAGCATCCGGATTACAAACGCAATGCTGCGCTCTACACGTCAACGAATCTTAAGAATTGGACTGAGCAAAGCCATCTTCCTGGCTATTTCGAATGTACGGAACTGTTCAAACTTCCTGTCAATGGTCATAAGAAAAATAGTCGTTGGGTTGTGTTTGCAGCGGATGCAAAGTATGCCATCGGTCTGTTTGACGGGAAGACATTCACGCCGGAACATGAAGGCAAACATCAGGTTCATTGGGGGCCATACTACGCCTCTCAAACATTTGAGAATACACCGGACGGACGTAAGATTCAGATGGGCTGGCTACGAATTCCTTCGCCTGGCCCGTACAATCAGCACTTCAGTTTTCCCCATCAGTTGACTTTGCGGACAACGGATGACGGTATTCGTATGTTTGCTGAACCGATCAAAGAGATCGAACAACTGCGAGTGAAGACCAACGAGGTCAAGTCGCTGAAGCTGATTGCAGACAAACCGGTCACGCTGCCCGTTGAAAGTGATCTACTGGATGTTCGGCTGAAGGTCAAAATTGGCGCAGCGACGGCAATTGAAATCAGCATGCTGGGCAGAAGCATCCGGTACGACGTAGAGTCTCAGACGCTCAACGACGCGCCCCTCAAGCCGGTTGATGGCTGCATTCGTATTCAGGTGCTGGCCGACCGCTCGCTAACAGAGATTGTTGGAAACGACGGCCGAGTGTGTATTAGTGGAAACGGCCCAGTGAAGCAGCATGCCGGTGAAATATCTGTGAGGGCTTTTGGTGGTGATGCACAACTTGTGTCATTGGAGGCTCATGAACTCATGTCCATTTGGCAGCAAGAGAGCTCAAAGGATCAATCACGTTGATATTGCTTATTCACCATTCGATTTAGTGTACGGTAACGTATGCCTGGTCAGTACGGCACACATCGACGGGTCTGGTGCACTGGAGGCTTGTTTGTGTGATAGTCATTTGCCGAGCGGATGCTCCTGAAGACAGTCAGGATCCTGAGTGTCTGCGTCGCCTGTCTCATTGACTGGGTGCGTAAAAAGATACTCCCACACAGGTGCATAGAGCGAACGCCCCTCACGATCCTTTGGAGAATTCCGACCCGGTTGCACTGCTGAATGGGCACGCTTAACGTCATCGTTGACGTTTGCTGCTGACACGAGTCGACGAGTATTTTCGTAGGGTGGCACCGAATTATCGACGTTCACAATTGGGCCGAAGGCATGCATGCCGAGCAATTCCCATGAACGACAATAGTGGTCCCCAGACCAGCCAGTGTCGAGAACATGTGAAAATCCGAAAAAACGTTCAGGAGGTGTTGTCGATGGGAGTGACTGCCAGTCCTGATCCTGGTCTCGAGGTCCGCATAGCATCACGACACGATCGACACGGATCTCTTTTGCAAATCGTGCAGCTGTTGTTGAGCCATGAGATGATCCAGCAATAATCACCTTTCCCCAGCGAACAGAATATCCGTCAGAAGAGAGAAACTGTTTCCACTGACCTTGTGGGTGAGTATGTGAAAGCCAGAGAAGCATCGCTCGGGTTCGTTCCATCATCGAATCTGGTTTTGGGATATCAATTTGGTCACTCACATCTTTACCCGTCGCCGCCTCAAGCCGAACATTTCCACGATCCATTCGATCTCGTGGTTTCAGGATGCTAAACCACTTGTTCGCATAATGTGGTTGGATTGTATGGAGCCCGTACGAGTTGAGGGTTTGAAAAAGTTCATCGTTGTAGCCCATTAGCCAGACAACAAGTCGCCCCTTCAGCGGGACACGCGTGTCAACGGACGCATGCTCAACGTCTTGAGGTGTTCCATCCTTATCAAAAATAAAATTGATAGCCGGGTGAGGCTTCGCTCGCCGATCAAGTTCACTTGCGCGTGTCTGGAGATGATATCGCTGAGGCTGACGGTCTAGGATTTGAGCAACGCTATCATGATGGTGGAATACAAACAGCGCGTTGACAATGCTTGCAGTCCAAAGCAGACATTTCATGTCGATTCTTTCAGCTACTGGTGTGGTCTCATTAAAATTGATCTGTGTTAGATATTTTCAAGCCGACCACTGACTTGAGCGTAGGGGGCAGTCTTGACACCGGCTGTATCAAGCAGTGAGCCGTAGAGATCCATCAACGGTGTCTTTGGTGTGTACGTCACATGTCGCCCTGGCTTGAGAGCGCCCCCGCCGTGTCCAGCAAGCATGATAGGAAGGTTTTCGTGATCATGTCGATTGCCATCGCCAATACACCCACCATAGACAATCATACTGTTTTCAAGAAGTGATTGGTCACCTTCTTTAGTGTTCTTGAGCCGGGTGAGTAAGTGGGCAAGGTGTTTGGTGTGGAACATGTTAATTTTTGCAAGTTTGGATTGTTTGTTCGGGTCATTCCGGTGATGGGAGAGGCTATGGTGTCCCTCTGGCACATCAATACTTGGATAGCTCCGGCCGCTACCCTCATTAGCAAAAACGAATGTCGCCACACGTGTTGAGTCGGTTTGAAATGCAAGAAACAGCAGATCAGCGAGAAGCAGAAGGTGCTCTGAATAATCATCCGGAATACCATCTGGCTTTTTCATCTTAACGGTATCGCTCCGCTCTTTTTTTCCAGCTGCACCGATTCGCTGTTCTACTTCACGAACGCTTGTCAAGTATTCGTCTAGTTTATGACGGTCAGCCACACCAAGTTTGCGTTCCAGCGAACGAGCATTTTCAATGGCAAAATCGAGAATACTGCGACTGAATCGATCACGCTTCGCACGCGCTGCGACTGACTCACCAGGCCGCCCGTTTTCAAAGAGTCGCTCAAAAATCACCCGTGGATCGTTATCTTTGGGAAGAGGTTGCTTATCGTTTCGCCATGAGATGGTTGATGAGTACACGCAACTGTACCCAGAATCACACGAGCCGGACGTTTTGCCCAAATCAGCACCAATCTCTAAGGATGGAAATCGAGTTCGCGTTCCGAGGCTGGCTGCGGCAATCTGGTCGACTGATATGCCAGCTTTGATATCAGCACCATCAGTTTTTCGTGCTTGCATTCCAGTAAGAAAGGTTGCCATGGCTCGAGCATGGTCACCCGGACCATCACCATTGGAATTTGCTTTATTTTGACCCAAACCAGTCAGAATACTGAAATCAGAGCGTAGCGAGGCAAGAGGTTGCAATGTTGATGGGAGTGTAGTCAGTGTTCCTTCACGCTCTGGTGTCCATGCTGGCATGTGAATGCCATTGGGAACATACAAAAAAGCCATGCGCACTGGTGGTTTGCTCGTTATTGGACGAGCTAATGCCATTGATGACTTCGGCTGCATGGCTTCGAGGAATGGCAGTGCGATACTGGTGCCCAAGCCACGAAGAACTGTTCGGCGAGAGAGATGGTGTTTCATGGTGCATCAACTCCTGATTCACGTTGTCGAAACGCGGGACTCGATACTAACTCGGCAATAATAACCGATATTCTATCATCGGCTGCCGCTGATGCTGCAGCAATGCGTTCTACAGCACAAGCGTCATAATACTCCAAACCCCTTCCAAGGCCGTAGGTCATCATTTTTTCAATAAAACATCGCCGAAATTCATCTTTTTTCTCGAGAATAATGGATCTGAGTTCAGCAGGGCCGCTGAAGGATCGTCCATCAGGAAGTTCCCCAGAGGCATCGATAGCAAGGTCTTCGTCGGTCTCCCGCCATGCTCCAATAGCATTATAGTTTTCTAATCCAAAGCCGAGGGGATCCATAAGTTTATGACATGATGCACAGTTTGGATCTGCTCGATGCTGTTCCATCATTTGTCGAAGTGTACCCGTCATAGGGCCATCATTTGCTTCGGCTAATTGCGGTACGTCTGGTGGAGGTTCGGGTGGTGGGGCATTAAACAAATTTTCCAAGATCCATTTGCCTCGTTTTACCGGGCTTGTCCGTGTGGGATTGCTGGTCACAGTAAGAATACTTGCATGTCCGAGCAGGCCACCACGTTGACTCGAATCAAGAGACGTTTTCTGGAAGGACGTTCCATCAATACCAGACATGTTGTAATGTCTTGCAAGGGTCTCATTAACAAATGTGTAATCTGCCGTGAGACAATCCATAATGCTTCGATCGTTCTGCACAATATGCTGAAAAAATAATTCAGTCTCTTGTGTCATTGCTGTCCGAAGATCTGAGTCAAACGATGGAAATCGCTTGAGGTCTGGGGTCCGCTCATCGAGTGTTCGAAGGCCAAGCCATTGTCCTGCAAAGTTCTTTGCAAGCGCATTGACTTTTGGGCTTTGAAGCATGCGGAGGGCCTGACTAATGATTTGCTCTGTTGTATGCAACTCACCTCGCACAGCAGCTCGAAAAAGCGTGTCGTCTGGTAAACTACTCCACAGAAAATAAGACAGGCGGGAAGCAATCTCAAAATCGTTAAGAGAACGAATCTGGCCGGGTGCTGCACTTTCTTCAATTCGAAAGAGAAATGATGGTGAAACAAGCATGGCTGCAATCGACATTTGTGCTGCCCGTTCGATTGTCTCTCCACGATCTCGTGCAGCGAGAAAAACAATCGCAAGCTCCTCTAATTCATCTTCTGTGGCCCACCGACGAAAGGCGCGGGACGCAAAAGGCTTTATGAGTTTCTTGAACATATCAGCTTGTTCATGCTCATCAGCCGATGCAGGAATGGGCTCCTCAAAAAAATGTGAGTGAAAAAGTGGAACCTGTTCAGGGAGAACACCAATAGGACCATGAATGCTTATGCTTCCAACGTGAAGATTACGGTCTCGATTTTTTTTGAGTGACTTGTCGTAAAAATCATTACTGAAGTTCACTCGGACGGTATGGGTGCCAGCATCAAGCTGGGTGCGGATTTCATGATCAACAGGCGACCCTCGTTCATTTGGCACATCCGTTTTTCGTTTTTGACGTCCATCGAGTGAAATGGTCATTAACGGAGGCTCCGGCCCTGCTTGATCGCCCCAGGCAGTAATGCGGATGACGTATTGTCCTTTCTTGTCGATCGTGAAGTCACGGTCGATATCTCCCCGAGATGCGAGTACGCCGCCCGGCAGGGGGATGCGTGGTGACGCATCAATGTCAGTACTCGCGATGGCTGCACGTGCAACCTGGTCCGCTGCATCAATGTATCGTTCAAGGAGTACAGGAGGGATGGTCAGAACATCTCCAACAGTATCAAAACCAAAGCCAATGTCATCGGAGGGAAATACATCTGCAGGACGGATGGTAATCTGAAAGAGATCCTGAACAGTATTGTTGTATTCTTCACGATTCAATCGTCGAATCGTTACTCGGCCTGGTCGCTCTTCTCCTGAGCAGTCTGGTTTTAGCGCAAAGTCTTGAATCCATGCAAGGAGTGTCTCAATTTCGTCTTCTGTTGGTTGATCAGCATCGGCTGGAGGCATCGCTTTGCCTTCAACCTGGCGAAGTACACGGAGCCACGCATCACGATTGATCGTTTTTGCATCTGATTCCATATAGGTATTCAAAGTAATTCCGGCCTCAGCTTGATCACCTTCATGGCAATCAAAACAGTACGCTTTCAAGAAGGGCTGAATCTGCTCGTCAAAAGGTGAGCCGTGCACAATGGTTGTATGTAATGAGACAGCCAGGCAAAACCAGGCGACATAATTGGCATGCGGGTGGAGCCATGTTTGATTTTGCAGCAGATAGTGCATGGTGTGTCCAACCTCTCAACGAATGCCTAACGCACAAAGACTCTGTGAATTGTACGCTTCCTCTACAGTGTCGTGGTAAAAAAGTGTGGTGGTAAAAACAGTCGTTATCCAAAGGAATGTGGCTGACCGGTTGCTTCAAGGACAGCCAGCCAGAGATCGCCGTCAGGGGCGACCTGATTACGTTGGCTTACAGCCAACGGCATGGGTATATGGACATAGCGACCATGCCAGCGTCCAACAACCATCTGTGTTCGACCAGCCAATGCAGCATGAACCGCGTTTTGAGCAAGCCTCAAACAGTACACGCTATCGTGGGGGTTTGCTGGCACACTCCGAATCATATAACTCGGATCAATATACTTGAGATTGACTTCTGTATGGGCTGCCTTGAAATGATCCCGGATTCGATGTCGAAGAAAGCGGCCAATGTCAGCAAGTTTTTGATTTCCTGAGGCATCTACACCGATTGAAGCGCCATCTCCTCGCATGGAAAGTAGATCTTGGCCAGCACCTTCTGCAACTACCACTAGCGCGTGTCCGCGTCGCTTGACTCGCTGGAGAAGATGCTCAAGGAGGCCATCTGGGCCTTCGAGGATAAAGGGCACTTCCGGGATCAGTACATAATTGGCATCTGGTTCCGCAAGGGATGCGTAGCACGCAATAAAGCCGGAGTGACGACCCATCAGTTTTACAAGACCGACACCATTGGGTGCAGCCTTCGCTTCAATGTGCGCAGCATCAATTGATCGGGTCGCTTCTGTATACGCAGTTTGAAAACCAAAGCTTTGATCAATATATGGAATATCATTATCGATTGTTTTTGGGATTCCAACGACTGCAATATTTTGGTTGCGTGAAGCAATAGCTTCTGTAATAGCCATTGCACCACGTATTGTGCCATCGCCTCCAATAACAAATAAGACATTGATATTCATGCGAGTGAGACAATCAACAATCTCATCAAGATCCTGACTGCCGCGAGATGTTCCAAGGATAGTCCCACCTTCTTCATAAATGTTGCTTACGCTCTCCGGAGTCAGATCGATA
>CACORA010000035.1 GCA_902629495.1 Planctomycetaceae bacterium | reverse complement strand
AGGGTGACGGCAAGGGTGATCAGAACAATGGATCTTGGCAGAGCGGCGAGGGACAATTGCCGGCAGATCGGTCCGAGGGAGAAGGAAATCTCAGTAGTCGCGAGATGAAATGGGAAGAGGAAAATCTTTCGCATGCTCAAAATGCCACTGATCTCGCCTTAAAGCATCTCGAGGATGCGATTGATTCTGGCGAAACAGATATTCTTGATGAACTTGGCTGGACTCAGGAGCAGGCTCAGGCATTCATTAATCGTTGGCGAGAAATGCAGCAACGTGCAGCGAGCAAAGACGCGGAGAAACTTAATGAATACCAGCAAACACTTCGTAGCCTTGGTTTACGTCCACGGGGTGTGCGTTCTGCACGCGAGGTACCAACTGAAACTCAAGGCGGGGAAGCCGAGGGGCGGCGTAGCAAACCCCCAAGTGAATATCGTGAGCAAGTAAGAGCCTTTCTACAGGGCGCAAAGAGCGAATGACACACTCTTGCGAAGCGATGTTTCAGGGACCACGATACCTCGTTGCTTTTAATCCGAAGCGAGTTTCGCACTGTTTTACAGATGTGCTCATTCTTGGTGGAGGCTTGGCTGGTCTTAGGGCAGCGTTAGCTGTCGATCCACAGTTGTCGGTAACGGTTGTATCAAAGGATGATCTTCGAAGTTCATCGAGCCAATGGGCTCAGGGAGGTATCGCTGGGGTCATCGATCCTGAGGATCGTTTTGATCACCATATTGCTGATACAGTGGTTGCCGGAGGTGGTCTCTGTCATGAGAAAACAGTTGACACAGTTGTTCGTGAAGCCCCCAGTCGTATCAATGAACTGATTGCGTGGGGGACGAAGTTTGATGCTCGTGATGGTTCACTCGAACTCGGCAGAGAGGGTGGTCATAGCCATCACAGGATTGTCCATGCTCTTGGAGATTCCACTGGTCGGGAAGTCATGCGAGCTGTTATTCAAAAGGCAAAAACACTTGAAAATCTTCAAGTATGGCCTGAAACGTTCACGATAGATCTTGTTACCCACGAGGGTCTTTGCCGAGGGGCCATTGTATGGAATCCTTCACACGGCAAGACAATCGTATGGGCCCAGAGAACTATTCTTGCTACTGGTGGGCTTGGTCAGATTTATCGCGAGTCTACGAATCCGTCAGGGGCAAGTGGTGATGGAATTGCATTGGCATGGCGGGCTGGGGCCAAAGTTCGGGACATGGAATTCATGCAATTTCACCCTACCGTGCTGTATATAGCTGGCGGTTCGAGGAGCCTGATTACGGAGGCGGTTCGAGGAGCTGGTGCCCATCTCGTTGACCGTCATGGGCGACGATTCATGCCAGACTTTGATGATCGGTCCGAACTTGCACCGCGTGATGTTGTCTCTCGTTCAATTACTGAGGTTATGCAGCGCACGCATCATTCGAACGTGTATCTTGACCTGTCACATTTGAATTCTGAAATGGTGCGTGAGCGATTTCCTGGTATGGCTGAGATCTGTAGCAAGTTCGGTCTTGACTTGACTCAGGACAAAATACCCGTTCGGCCTGGAGCTCACTACATGATTGGTGGCGTTCAGGTTGACGAGCATGCTCGAACATCTGTCCCGAGGCTTTTTGCAGCTGGTGAAGTGACCTCAAGTGGGTTGCATGGGGCAAACAGGCTTGCGAGTAACAGTCTTTTGGAAGGACTTGTTTATGGGGCTCGGGCTGGAGAGGTAGCCAGTGAAGAGATAATCACAAACGGTTATGAACAGGAGCACAACAATTTTCATGTGCCTATGCTTGCAAACCGTCGTCAAGACAAATCTATCGAATCCCAGTCTGTTTCTGAATCTCTTGACCTCGGTGATATTCGAAATTCACTTCGTGCACTTATGTGGAGACATGTTGGGGTTGAAAGAAGTGGTTCACAGTTGACAGAAGCTTTGTCGACAGTTGATAGTTGGTGCCGTTACGTTTTACCAAGACAATTCTCTGACTCATCTGGGTGGCAACTTCAAAACATGTTGGAGTCAGCACAACTTATGATTCGCGCGGCAATCGTGCGAGAGGAAAGTCGGGGTGTGCATTACCGTTGTGATCATCCTGCCCCTAAAAATGATGATTGGAAAGTTCACATTAGTTGGCAGCGTGGTTGTACAATTCCTCAAATTGCACCAGTTCCTGATTCGACGGAGTCAAGAGAGTCAAGTTTTTCGGTGGAATGAGCAAAGATGTGCTTCTTGAGCGGGCCATGGCCGGGGGATTGCCCATATTAAAATTCAAGTAAAAATAAGGGAACGTTGTTGCAAAGCCGATTGTTGGCTTTTTCCAAGAGGACCTAAAACATGGATGACACTATCGCCAGCCAACCAGCCATGATTGAAGCGGATGGACTGACAAAGTATTACGGTCAATTCATAGCGACTGAAGATATTTCTTTTCGTGTGCCACGTGGTGAGATTGTTGCATTTCTTGGCCCGAATGGTGCCGGTAAAAGTACAACGATGAAAATGCTTACTGGCTATCTCGCTCCCTCGGCAGGTAGTGCACGAGTGGCTGGCTTCGACATGTCGACGGATCGATTGAAAGCTGCAGCTCGGTTGGGATATCTGCCAGAAAATGGTCCTTTGTATCCAGATATGACACCTCGTAGTTTGCTTGAGTTCTTTGCAGACGCTCGGGGACTTTCTCGGGAGCATCGCGAACGACGTATTGAGGCTGTCGTCAAGCAATGCGAACTTGGAAGTGTCATCGGCAAGGCAATCGGTAAACTCTCCAAGGGATATCGACAGAGAGTTGGGATGGCTCAGGTGCTCCTGCACGAGCCGGACGTTCTTATCTTAGATGAACCAACGAGTGGACTTGATCCAAATCAAATTCGTGAAGTTCGGGATACAATCAGAAAACTTGGTCAACAAAAAACAATTCTGTTGTCAACGCATATTCTTCAAGAGGTTGAGGCAATGGCTGATCGAGTCATTCTCATTGCTGACGGTCGACTGCGTTTTGATGGCACACCAGCTGACTTAAGACAGAATGGTCAAAGTCTCGATGAACGGTTTCGTGAACTGACGCGGAGTGGCGCTGCCTAATAGAAGTATACGGGTAAAGGATTCTCATCAATGAAGTGGTACGTACTGGATGCTGTATTTAAGAGAAACTTTGTTTCCTATTTTTCAAATCCCACAGGCTATGTCTTTATCTGTGTGTTTGTCTTGCTCGGTTCATTGGCTGCCTTCTGGCCACCTGAATTCTTTAACTCAAATCTAGCGAACCTCGATCAACTTAATAGATATCTGCCGTATATTCTGCTCGTCTTCGTGCCAGCAATCACAATGAGTGTGTGGGCTGATGAGAGAAGGCAAGGAACAGATGAACTGTTGCTCACAATTCCAGCGAGTGACCTTGAGGTTGTCTTTGGGAAGTATTTGGCCGCTGTTGGAATTTTTACAGTCGCCCTCCTTTTTTCCTGTGTTTGTAACCTTGTTATTCTGCTGCGATGGGGTACGCCGGATGGAGGCCTTTTTCTCTCAAATTACCTCGGTTACTGGTTTACTGGTTTAGCAATGTTGGCGATTGGAATGGTCGCCAGTTTTTTGACAAGCAACCTAACAGTCGCTTTCATTCTTGGCCTGCTGTTCAATGCTCCTCTTGTCGTAGCTGATCAGGCCAGCTCAGTGATGGGTCCTCAGTGGGCAGAGCGTGTTCGTAGCTGGAGCCTGTCAGAACACTTTTCAGATTTTGGTAGAGGCATCGTTAGTCTCAGTAGCATCTCCTATTTTGTTGGTATTGCGTCTATTTGTTTGTATGTCGCCATGGTCTTGATTGGGAGGAGGCACTGGACTGGTCGCCGTGATGGTAGTCAGATGGGAGTGCACTACCTGGTTCGTACCTTTGGCGTTGCAATAGCCGCGATGGGAGCAGTACTTCTTTTTCGAAGCCTTGACGTGAGGGCTGATCTGTCGGCTGAGCAAATCAGTTCACTTGCGACGGATACTCGAAAGTTGCTTGCGACGCTTGAAGCACCTCGGCCGATAAAGATTACTGCGTATGTGAGTCCTACGGTTCCAGAGGATTATGCTCAGACAAGACTTACTCTACTGAACATGTTAAGACAGTTTGAGCGTCTCGGGCGAGGTAAAGTTCAAGTTCAAGTTATTGATACCGAGCCAAAAACTGAAGCGGCCTCTTTAGCAAGTCAGCAGTTCGGGATTGAGCCTGTGACTGTAATGTCCAGAGTTCGAGGTGCCTATCGGGAGGAGCAGATTTTTCTTGGATGTGCTTTTCAATGTGGCCTGGAGAAAGTTATTGTTCCATTTTTTGACACAGGGACTCCTGTTGAATACGAGTTGATTCGCTCTATCTCTACTGTGGCGCAGCAAAAGCGAAAGCGGTTGGGTGTTCTGTCAACGGATGCAAATCTGTTTGGAGGATTCGACATGGCCTCTGGTCAGCAGAGTCCACGGCAGCCAGTTCTTGAGGAGTTGGAGAAGCAATATGATGTGGTGCAAGTTGATGCATCAGCACCGATCACTGAAAGTTATGATGTTCTTTTGGCAGTGCAGCCGTCTTCGCTGGGGCCTGAGCAGATGGGACACTTTGTTGCGGCTGTTGCAGGTGGGCAGCCAACAGCGGTGTTCGAGGATCCTCTTCCGGTGCTCATGATGGGGGTGCCGGGCACATCTCAGCCGCGCCGAAGTCCAGGTGGGCCAATGGCTATGTTTGGGGGTCAGCAAGGACAGCCAAAAGGTGATATCAATCAATTGTGGCAGACATTGGGTGTGAAGTTAGCCTCCGGAGGACGGCCAGCAATGGGGCAAATGGGCTCCAGCCCTTTTGTTATTTGGCAGGATTACAATCCGCATATCAAACTTGAGTTGCCGAGTGAGTTTGTCTTCATTGATGCAAATCTAAGAGATCTTGAAAAAGGAAAATCTGTCGCAGGTTTCAATGAAGAGCAGCCCATTACCTCCGGTTTGCAGGAGGTGTTATTTCCTTTTCCGGGTGCTCTCTCAAAAGATGACGCAGCCAATATTGAATGGGTGCCTCTTGCGCAAACGTCAAGTCGTTCAGGAACGATCGATGTTAACCAGATTATGGCGAACCCTGGTGACATGAGAATGCTTCGTAATTTCGAGCAGCCAGGCAAGCAGGCAATGGTGCTTGCTGCATTTGTTGAGAGACAGCCCGCTGCTACAAATGAAATTACAGAGGAGAGTGTTGACGAAGCTGAACTCACGGAGTTGCCCAAACCAATTCGTGCTGTCGTAGTTACTGATATTGATTTGATGGAGGGGCGTATTTTTGGACTTCGAAATCGTCCAGATGAGGTTTTTGGTCTTGATTTTGATAACGTTTCCTTTGTGCTGAATGTGCTTGATTTTTTGGCTGATGATGATCGTTTTATCGAAATTCGTAAGAGGAAGCCAAAGCATCGTACGTTAGAGCGAATAGAAGATGCCGTTGCCGAATCTCGAGAGCAGGCGGACCTTCTGCGAGCAGCATCTCTGGCAGATTTTGATAAGGCTGAACAAGATGCTAATGCTGAGATGCAGAAGGAAGTGGGTGAGTTCGAAAAGAAAATCAAGGACATGGAAACGCAAGGAGATGCTGATCCGCAGGCTGCTATGCAGGCTGTTCAGCAACTGGCAAGTCGTCAGCGGCTTGCTCAGCGCCGTCTTGATACAAAATTAGAGCAATTGAGGCGAAAACGTGATTCAGATATTGATGATGTCGAGCGAAAGCTTGAGAGTAAGATTCGTCAGGAGCAGGATCGGCAGAAGTGGCTGGCTGTTCTTTTGCCGCCGATTCCACCGTTAGTGGTTGCTTTTATGGTTTTCTTTCGACGTCGAGCTAAAGAGCGCGAAGGTGTAGCCAAAACACGTTTGCGATAATTTCATGCAAAAATATTTTGAAAAATTCTGGGAGATTTTTTGATGGATGAGCACAGTGCAACGGACCCAACGTCTCCAGTCATGCGAAAAACATTTGTTTTCGTTTGTGTGGGCATTGGCATGCTTCTTTTGGGGGCTATTGCGCAACCACGATTTAAGAACAAGGAAGTGGAGCCGGAAGCAGAGCGGCTTCTTTTTCCTCAGTTTTCGGATGCTGGAAAAGCATCGAGTTTGGAAATTCTTACATACGATGATGAACTGGCGACGCTTCAGCCGTTCAAGGTTGTCAAGGCTGGCGGTGTATGGGTGCTGCCATCACAGCAAAATTATCCTGCTGACGCGAAGGATCAACTTGCGGTGGCAGCGACGGAACTTATCGATCGACCGATTTTAGAAGTAGTGAGTGACTCGCCAGGTGATCATGAAACCTATGGGGTTATCGAGCCAGACGCTGACAAGATTCAGCCAGGGATGACAGGCATTGGGCAACTGATTGAAATCCGCGATGCGTCTGGGGCAAAGCTAGCGGGTCTAGTTATCGGAAAAGAAGACAAGCGCCCCGGAGGCTCGGAGGGTGGTCGGACTCTTCGGTTTGTACGCAAGGCAGGGCAAGACAGGGTGTATCGGGTGGAACTAGATACCTCAAAGTTTTCGAGTCGTTTCGGGGATTGGATTGAAAAAGATTTACTGCAACTATCCCCTTGGGATGTGCATCAAATCGAACTCGATGACTATACGCTTGGTGCTGTGGAGTCGAATGGGCGTTTGATGGTTGAGCAGCAGCGGAAAAGCCGCATCAGCCTTTCATATGACGATCAGGGAGGGGAGTGGTCACTCGACTCTCTTGAGGCGTTTGGTGAGGATAAAAAGCCTAAAAAAGAGTCTCTTGCAGAGGATGAGGAACTTGCTTCTGCCAAACTGAATGATCTTCGAAATGCTCTCGGAGATCTAAAAATAATTGATGTCGCTCGTAAGCCTTCTGGTCTGAGTGCGGATCTCAAGGCAGCGGAGCAGTTTACTGGCGATCCAGAAGCTGTTGCTTCGATGCAGCAGCGAGGTTTTCTGCCGCTTCAAAGTGGAGAAATACTCTCTACGGATGGTCAGACGATCGTGGGAATGAAAGACGGCGTTGAGTACGTGTTGCGATTTGGTTCCCCAACAACAGCAGTTGAAGGACAATCTGATGTTGGAGAGAAAAGCGATACGAATGCAGATGGTGGTGAAACAAGCGGCCGATACCTACTTGTTATGGCTCGTGTAAATGAAAGCCTGCTTCCAAAGCCAGAAATGGAAGAATTGCCAGATATGCCTGCCTCTGAAAAAGAAGAGAAAAAGGCTGGAGAAAAAAAGGAAAAAGATGCTGAAGGCTCAGAGGAGGACAAAGAGCTGGAAGAAAAGGCAACGCCAGCGAGTGACGAGACTGAGAAAGCAGATGATTCGGTTGAGGGTGAGCAGCCGAGTATTGAACAAGAAAAAAATGATCAAAAAGAAAAGAAGAATGAGGTGAATTCAGATTCATCAGAGCTTGAAGAAAAAGATTCCACCAAGAAAGATACAGCTGCAGAGGCGCTGAAAAAAGCTGATGAAGCAGAAGCTGATGCGCAGGCTGCTCTCGAGGAGCGGAGGCGAGTGGAACGAGAAAACCGTCTTAAGCAGGAAGAGTATGATGGGAAAATAGAGGCAGCACAAAAAAAGGTCCGTGAACTGAATGCGCGTTTTGCAGATTGGTACTACGTTGTTTCTGACGCTGAATGTGAAAAAATTCGCCTTGAGAGAAATGCAGTCATTCAGAAAAAGCCTACTGAAAACGAAGAAGAAACCAAGTAACCTCGGCGAGCTCAGATGTCCGACATCCTAACTTCGCCGAGAGCGTCTCGTTATGGGCAAACCCTAGGTTTCCGACTGAGGGGAATAGGCAGCGAAGTTCCTGATAATGTCGTGACAAATGCTGATTTGATGCACCTTGGTTGTGATCCAGAGTGGATTGTTGAGCGGTCTGGCATTCATGAGCGGCGACATGCTTCTCTAGAAACTGCGAGCAGCGATCTTGCGATTTCAGCTGCACAAAAAGCCTGTGCTCAGTCAGGTGTTGATTCAAAGTCTATCGATCTGCTGATACTTGGGACGTTTACACCAGATACGTGCCTGCCGTCCACTGCATGCATTGTGCAAGAGGCCCTTGATCTCGATGCCCCAGCCATGGATGTTACGGCGGCGTGCGCAGGGTTTGCCTATGGTCTTATTACGGCAGCTCAGTTTTTGGCATCAGGAGCGAGTCGGTTTGCGCTTGTTGTGGGTGTGGATACGAATTCTCGAGTCGCAAATCCGGCGGATATCAAAACGTGGCCACTGTTTGGTGATGGGGCAGGTGCAGTGCTTCTAGAGGCAACTGGCAAAGAAAATGAGGGGTTGCTGTCCCATTCTCTTGGCTCGGATGGTCGAGGAGCCGACTTACTCGTTTGTCCAATGAGCGGGTCGCGGCAGCCAGTTACACCTGAAGGTGCTGCGCGTGGCGATCAGTTTATGCAAATGGAAGGTCGGGCTGTTTTCAAGTGGGCGATTCGTCTTGTTGAAAAGAATGTGCGGCAGGTTGTTGAGCGTGCGGAGTTATCTTTTGAAGATGTGGATCTTTTTATTCTTCATCAGGCGAATGCTCGAATTCTAGAAGGTGTGCGATCAGCGTTATCAATACCCAAAGACAAAATGTTTATGAATTTGGATCGTTACGGTAATACTTCAAGTGGTTCAATTCCTTTAGCCCTTGATGAGGCGTGGCGTGCTGGCCGCGTGGGCCCAGGCAGTACAATCGTAATTTGTGGTTTTGGTGGCGGTCTGGCCTGGGGAAGTGCAGTTTGGAAGTTGTAGTGATACGGACACTGTGCTTCGGATGTGTGGATGAGGATTGGTGTTCTCGGTGCCTCGTTGAGAACGGAAAGGAATACTCGTGAATAAATCAAATGTGAAATCGTTGCCATCCCGTGAAGATGTCAAGTTAGAAAACACTTGGGATCTTGCTAGTCTTTTTCATTCGGACTCAATGTGGGAAGAGTCGCTGGCAGCATGGGAAAAACGTATTCCCGAATATGATGCATTTGTTGGCACGCTCAAAACAGATGCCGCAAGACTTGCGGCGTGCTTGGCTTTTGATCTCGAGATGGAACGAGAAGGAGATCGGCTTGGAACGTATGCCCATCTTCGAGCTACTGAGGATCAAGCTGCACCAGACGCACAGCGAATGATAGGCCGATTTCAGCATGTTGCCACACGAGCGAATGAAAAAGCAAGTTTTATCCAGCCAGAAATCATGGCAATACCTTCAGAGACTCTGAGTGAATGGATAGAGCTTCCGATCTTGGATGAATACCGATTATTACTTGAACGATTGACTCGTACCCGACCACACGTGCTTTCTGAAAGTGAGGAAAAGATACTCGCCATGCAGGGAACATTTGCTGGTACTGCCGGCAAGGTGTTTCGTCAGCTCACGGACGCAGATATGAAATTTGGTACTGTAGTGAATGGAAGTGGAGAGCAGGTTGAACTCTCGAATGCAACATTCATCACATTACTTCACGATAGTTCTGCAGAGGTGCGGTGCACTGCTTTCAAAAAGTTTTATGAGCAGTATGAAAGTCATGCACATACCCTTGCGGCAACACTTTCTGGCTCCAATGAACGAGATGTCTATGCTTCTCGAGTTCGTAATTATTCGAGTGCGGTGGAAGCAGCACTTTTTGCAGATAACGTGCCACTTGCGGTGTACGATCAGCTCATTGCCGCGGTGCGAGAGCACTTGCCGGTGGTGCATCAATATTTCAGCCTTCGAAAACGAGTTCTAGGTTTGGATGCTATCCATCATTACGACTGCTATGTTCCTCTTGTGCCCGAGTTGGAGCAACATCATTCCTGGGATGCAGCTGTTGATGTGATTCTTGAATCGCTCCAACCATTGGGAGGCACGTACTGCTCAGAGCTCGAGGGAGGGCTTAGGGGTAGATGGTGTGACCGCTATCCAAACAAAGGCAAGCAATCAGGGGCGTTTAGTTCGGGTACGTATGATTCTGATCCATATATCCTGATGAATTTCCAAGAAGAAGCGATTGAGCATGTTTTTACTCTTACGCATGAGGCTGGGCATTCTATGCATACGCGAATGTCGAGTAAGGCTCAACCATTCCAATATGCTGGCTACACGATATTTGTGGCAGAAGTAGCAAGCACATTTAACGAACAGCTACTCACGCGAATGCTTCTCCAAAAAGCAACATCACCGCAAGCAAAAGCAGCGATTATTTGTAGAGAGATTGATTCAATTCGATCAACAATTGTTCGTCAAACGATGTTTGCTGAATTTGAAAGACAAAGTCATGCTTTGGTCGAGTCGGGGGAGCCACTGACTCTTGACAGTATCCGTCAAACATACCGAGGCTTACTTGATGCATATTTTGGTTCCGATTTTGCAATAGATGATGAACTCGAGTTGGAGTGTCTCAGAATCCCACATTTCTATAGTGCATTTTATGTCTACAAATATGCCACTGGTTTGGCTGCTGCTATTAGCCTAGCAGAGAACGTTGTAGAGGGTGGTGCAGCAGAACTTTCAGCGTACAAGAAGTTTCTTCAAGGAGGCTGTTCCAAGTGGCCGCTAGAATTATTGCGAGATGCAGGGGTTGATCTTGAAAAACCTCAGCCTGTTGCCACAGCATTGACACGATTTGCTGATCTTGTCAATGAGTTAGAGACGCTTCTTTAGAATGAACACAAAGGTGTTTTCTTTATAAGCTGCGAGCAAGCGAGATTAGTGTTCGTACAAGAGCACCTGTACCCCCTCCATCAATCCATGGTCTGGGTCTTTCTGCAAAGGCAGGGCCAGCAATATCGATATGAGTCCATGGAGTGTCTCCAACAAACTGCTCCAAGAATTTTGCTGCCGTTATTGCACCACCCCAGCGTCCATCTCCGACGTTTTTAATGTCAGCCACTTCGCTTTTGATTTGGCTGTCATATTCAGGGAACATTGGTAATTGCCATACGGGTTCACCCATGTCGTGGGCGGACTTTGTTACGTGGTCGCAAAGAGATTGGTTGTTTGTGAATAGTCCTGCAACGTCTAATCCCAGTGCAACAACACAAGCACCAGTGAGCGTTGCGGCATCAATGATTCGTTTTGTATTCATGCTACGAACAACATCGAGGACATCGGCAAGCACAACCCGTCCTTCTGCATCCGTATTATGAATCTCAACCGTTGTCCCACTGCGAGCAGTAATAACATCCCCCAATTTGTACGCAGCTGACCCAGTCATATTTTCAACAAGGCCAATTGCAGCGACAAGATTAATTGGCAGCTTCATGGCTGCAATAGTAGAGGCAGCGGATAACATGGTGGCTCCTCCAGCCATGTCGCACTTCATATGTAGCATGCCATCAGGAGTTTTGAGAGAAAGTCCACCTGAATCAAAGGTGACACCTTTTCCAACGAGTGCGATGTCCGGTTGAGATGAGTCGTTACGGCCGTTGTAATGCATAAGCACAAGTCTTGGTGGCCGATAGCTTCCACGACCAACTGCAAGCATTGCTCTACAACCTTCTTGAGCAAGTTTTTTCTCATCCCAGACTTCAATTTCCATGCCTGTTTTACTTGCAGCGGCACGTGCATGCTCAGCAAATGATTCTGGGTAGAGATCATCAGGTGCTAGATTTACAAGATGACGGGCAAGGTTTACCCCGTCACCCAGCAGGCTGCCATTATGAACTTCATCTTTTTTTCCACTGATCCAAATCATCTTCCCAAAAGGCACTTGTTTCTTTTTTGATCTATAAAGGTCCTGCCCGATCATGCCAGACATTGCGCCAGCGACAGCCTGCTCCATTTGTGTGTCAGTCCAATGAGCATCCGCAACGAATGTAACTATTGAGCGAGGAGAAGTTGCTAATTGACGGGATGCGGATGATGCTGCTCGAAAAAGAACGCCTGCGTCAACGTGTTCACGTTTTCCAAGACCAACAATGAGGAGGTGTGAAGCGGTGAGCCCAGCAGGCTCAAAGAGTGATGTGCACTGGTAGCGTTCTCCTGATAGTTCGCCTTGTTCTATCAGCTTTGAGAGGAGCCCATTCGTTGCCTGATCGATCTCTGACGCTTTCCCACGCCCAACATCACCCTCAGAAAGAAATACAACAAGTGCATCTGTTTGGAAGGAACTAAGATCGTGCTGAGTTGTAGTGTGTACACTCGACGCGTAATACTGAAACGAAGGTTCTTTTTTCATTATGCAATCCTTTTGGTATCTGCTTGTTGTAGTCATTTTATGTGCTGACGGTAGTTCAATCGCCATGGATCGACTAATGTGAGAAGGACAGGGAGGACAACAAGATTTCCCAGTAGTCCTCCAATAAGCGTGAGGCAGGAGAGGGCGCCAAATGAAACAGTTGGAATAAAATCACTTGTAGTAAGCGCAATAAAGCCAACCACCAAAGCCAACGTTGAGAATATCATTGCCGTTCCTGCCGTCCGATGTGCCAATTGTATGGCATCACGGCATGTGTAGCCATCATCGAGGTGACGCCTGTAGGCAGCAATGAAGTGAATAGAACTGTCGACAGATAACCCCATAGACACAGCCGCGATCATGGCAGTTCCCATATTAACAGCTACTCCAGACCAGCCAAGCAATCCTAGAACAAAAAAGATTGGTAGGGCATTTGGTATGAGTGCAACAATGCCAAGGATGAAGCTGCGAAATCCAATTGAGAGTAAGCAATAAATTCCAGAGGCAGCAATTAGAAATGTGAACCACTGATCCAAAATCATCTGCCGAACAAGCTGAGATAGGAGAACGAAGAAACCAGTTACTTCTGCTGGCGGAATATTGCCTGAACCAGGGAATTGTTGTGATACAAGTGTTTGGACGTGTTGAATAATTGCATGTTTGGCATTTGACGGCTGCCGTTCGTGTGATCGCAGCATTAATCGTAGCCAGCGTGATCCATCAATTGGATCGGTGCCAATAAGAGATTTTCCAAGCTCTGGCAGTTTTGTTTCGAGTAGTTGCACGGCACGAGAGACCATCCAATTTCCAACATGTGTTTCTTCAAGGCGATCGAGAGAAATTGGTGAGATTGCTTCTAAAACATCGGCAATACTCATTGCTTTCGTAATCGCTTGTTTTGTGTCACCATCGGAACCGATCGTTGTAATAGTATTTAAAAGTTCATTTTTGAGTTGTATAAGACGAGACAGGTCGGTGCCATCAATTGTGTCATCAACTGGTACGAGAATGTCCCACACGCCTGCTCCACCAAGCCGAGATTCGATCATGTTATAAGACTTCACAATCGGGCTTGATGAACGGAAGTTTTTGGTAAAGTCAGTCTCAACGGCAAGCCATCGCATGCCAACGATGCACAGCATGACAGTTGTCAGTGCTGTACCAAGGACAGGTAGCGGATGTCGGACAATCCAATGCGTTAGTCTGTCCAATGTTCTCTGAAGAGTGCGCTCTCCCCATGCCTGCTGCGGATCAAAGGAACCACGACCCACAAGTGATAGCCACGGTACACATAAAACTACAGAAACAAAGACCATGCAGGCACCAATTGCAGTCATGATTCCAAAGTCATGGACAGGACCGACACGACTGAAAATGAGTGCACCAAAACCAATAATATCAGTGAGGATGGCACCAATGATTGGCCAGATCAGTAATGACAACGTTTTGATAATTGCTGATTGAGGATCAAGGCCATCTTTTCGATGTCGACGAAAACCAATGATGATGTGCACAGTTGTCGCTATTGCAACGACAGTCACTATTGCTGAGAGCATGGTTGAAACCATGGTTAATTGGAGGCCAGATAGGGCGAGGATGCCTCTCGTGCTCCATAATGCAAGAAGTACAACGGCCATGGGCACGATGACCCAGCGAATACTTCGAAAACAGATGAGCAGTACACATCCAGCTAATAATCCAGCCGTTGTGCCTAATACGTTTCCGTCCCGTTGCAACATCGCAAAGCCATCACGAAGCATGACAGGCTCACCGGCAACTGTGCCAGAAGGATATGACGCCATGTATGAACGGATTGCATCAATGGCTTTTGCACGGGAGCGTGCCTGATTCTCATGTGCGGCGTCTGCATTGGATTGTGCAAGAACGCATACCACAGCAGCCGTCCGATGATCTTTTCCAACAGCATATCCTTCCATGAGGTGTATGAGTTTTTTAGCAGTAGGGCTGGAGTCAGTATCGATAATCCGGTCTCCGAGAGGCGTGGTTGCGATACTTGTTGCAGAGTCTACTGATGGCAGTTGATACAACTTGTTTGTCAGATCACGAAGGCGTTGAATGCCAGAGATCGTGAAAAGTTTTGGGTCATCGTAGGCAGCAAGTACAACTTCACTTGCACCAAATGTTCGAGCCATGCGGTGATACGGCGCAAGGGCTGGATCAGATTGATCAAACATCGAATCAATCGACGTAGAAAACTCTAGATGTCGAGAACGTTCAATCGAAAAAACTGCCAGAATCAGTCCTGTGACAGCAAGGAATCCACGATATTTGATAAGCCATAATGCCAGACAATTGGCAATATGACGCATAGATAGAACTTTCGAAAGGCTGGAAGAACGGGAAGAAATGAAGATGTTACCTCGATGGCGTAGTTCACATAAAAGATGTAATACAGAAAAAAACGATATCAATACCCGATGAATTTTACCGAGACTGCCACAACTTAATGTAGGCTGCCCGTTGTCTCATGACCGAGGCATTCCAAGTTCCCTATATTTCGCATTCTTTATGCGTGAACCTGCGTCTCACGGGAGTACTCGTGTGGCTGTGTACCCACATTGTCTGGCTGACGATGCGTGCTGATTTGCCAGCGCCCGTAGAGGATAACGACTCCCCGTGTTGGCTTGACCCGCGCGTTTTTACGCCTCTATAGTCTCGATGTTTTTTATCCCGCCAGTCCTGTGCTGGTTTGGGAAGACATATTCCTCGGATGTAGCGTTTGCATTTAGCCATACCACCGCCGAATAGCAGGCCGATATTTCATCATCGGTCACTGATCGCTCCATGTCAGCATGGGAGTTGGTGGAAGTTCTGTCTGTTTATCGTTTCAGTTGTTTCTGCACTGTGTGTCCAAGGCATTCTCACATCATCAGCGTTGTTGTTCGCAAATGACGCAGCTCCTGCGACAGCAGGCGCGCTGGCTGAATTGCCTGCGCGTGGTTTGGCGGCAGCCATTTCTGAAGCAGGGAGAATCGAGGTGCCCACTTCGGATCCACATCAGACCATGGTTATTCATGCCACTCAAGCATCACGATGGACCGAGGGCGCGTATGATGTTTGGCATCTGACTGGTGGTGCAACGGTTACTCAGGGCGAGACTCAGGCATCAGCTTACGAAGCCGTTCTTTGGGTTGAACAAGAGCATGAGCACGACAGTCGTCCATCTGCTAACGATCAGTCTATTCGTACTGTTGTAGTACGAATGGCAGGAGATGTGAAATTACAGTGTGGTGGTGATGCGAATGCACAGGTGCGTGGTTCGCGATGGGCAGGACGGTTTTGGATTGTGGAAGATCCCGAACTCGATTTTGCCAGTGTTGTGCCGGCTTCAGGAAAACCTGCCGTCTATGATGCCCCAGCAGATGTGGAGTTTCTTCCAACGGTTAGCAATGAAAGTGCTCAACAGCCAGTTGAACAGCCCATTGAGCAGACACAATACAGTGAATTTGGGGCAGGTCCTGTGCCTCAGGTAGCTTCCGGTACACCAGTACGCCGACTTCGTGCGTTTCCCCGATCAAGTGTGCCACTCAATATTCGTTGGTTTCCAAGTCCATCTGGGGGTGATGAGTGGGTTGCTGTTATCACCTCAGGTGTAAATCTCGTTGTGGACGGTGTGGATCCTGCTGGTCCACTGGATATCTCAGCAGACCGACTTGTAATTTGGACCCATGGACAGGCCCAACCCGATCTGACCGGAAACTCTGCTCAGTCGTCAGACACCCCTCTTGAATTATACATGGAGGGCAACGTTATTTTCCGTCAGGGACAACGTGTCGTTGAAGCGGTCAGTATGTTTTATGACGTGCCACGCTCGAGTGGCGTGATTACTGGAGCCACTGTTCTGACCCCAGTAGATAACTATTCAGGGCTGGTTCGATTGCGGGCGGATGTTATTCGTCAGGTTGACCGGAGTCGATTTGTTGCGTCACGAACAGGTCTTACTTCAAGCCGGCTTGGTATTCCAACATGGGAGTTTCGTTCTCGAGAACTTCAATTCACAGATGAGCAGGTGCCAGTCCCTGGTCCCTTCGGTCAGCCTATTATCGACCCTGTAACAGGAGAGCCAGCAGTCGCTCATGAGCAATTTATCACGAGTCGAGGTAACACAGTTACCTTGGGAGGTGTTCCTGTATTGTGGTGGCCATGGCTTGCAACGAATGCTCAGAAGCCGACTTTTTACATTAACAATGCTCAAGTAAAAAATGATCAGATATTTGGTACACAAATACTCACCAGTTGGGATGTGTTTCAGGTATTTGGTGTGCGACGACCACCCACTGGCGTGGATTGGGATTTTGATGTTGATTACCTTAGCCTAAGAGGTCCTGGATTCGGAACATCGTTGCTCTATAACAGGCCGCAATTCCTCGGCCTTGGTACACCAGCCAATGGTGTTGGTGACGCCTGGTTTGTTGTCGATCGCGGTAGAGATAATCTTGGCCTGTTTCGACGAGATTTTACGTATCCAGGATTCCCGAGTAACACGTTCCGAGGTCGAGCTTTTTGGCGTCATCGCCAAGATTTAGGCGGCACAACAGATACTATCTTTGGTGGCTGGCAAGCTCGGGGCACAGCAGGATGGATCAGTGATTTCAACTTCCTCGAAGAATACTACGAAGCCGAGTGGGAAGAAGGTTATGAACAGCGAACATGGTTTGACCTTCGACGTCCTGTGGATAATCGAGAACTCAGGCTTCTTTCGAGCCTTCGAGTTGATCCGTTCTTCACGCAAAGTGAATGGTGGCCACGACTCGATCACTACACGCTTGCACAGCCACTCATACGTGATGCTATCACCTGGTATGAGCATTCAAGTATTTCTTATGTGCGTCAAGCACGTCCCGCAGAGCCGACGCCTGGTCAAGGTCTTCAGTTTTGGACACTGCTCCCGTACGAGAACAATGTCATTGGAGAAAGATTGGCTACTCGTCATGAGCTCGATCTTCCTTTTCAGGCAGGAGCAGTCAAAATTGTTCCCTATGCTCTGGGAGAATTAGGACACTGGGGACAGGATCTCAATCAACAATCCATCAATCGAGCCTATGGTCAGGTTGGGATCCGTTCCAGTTTGCCTATGTGGCGTGCTGACAATACGGTGGAAAGTCAGCTTTGGAATATTCATGGCTTAGCACATAAGGTCGTCTTCGAGGCAGAGTTTTCATATGCTGATGCAACACAAAGTATCGATTCGTTCCCTCTGTACGACCAGATTGATGATGACACAATCAACCAATACCGACGTAATATTCCCTACTGGGATTTTGGAGTAGCGCCTGGCTCGCTACCCCCTGGCACGATACCTGCCGCAAACGTTGCTTTTGGTCCTCAGGCTAAATTTGATCCTCGCTCCTATGCCATCCGCCGAGGAATTGGGAGTTGGGTTACCGGACCAACTGAAATGGTGAATGACCTGACAGCATTTCGCTTAGGTGCACATCAGCGTTGGCAGACCAAACGAGGGCCTATCGGAAATCGGCGAATCATTGATTGGATCACTCTTGATATTGATGGTGAACTCTTTCCCAACACGAATCAGAACTTCGGTCAGGTACTGGGTTTATGGCAGTATGATTTCCGATGGCATGTTGGTGACCGAACGACGATCCTTTCTTCCGCCGATGTTGATTTCTTTACAGAAGGCCAGCAACTTTATACCGTTGGAGCATTTCTTAACCGTACTCCACGAGGTAGTTTTTATGTGGGCTTCAACGAGTTTGGAGGACCAATTAGTGCAAGTGTCCTGACTGGTTCATACACATATCGCATGAGTCCAAAATGGGCGAGTTCTTTCGGTACCGCGATTGATCTTACCGGCCGAAATATTGGGCAGCAGTTTCAGTTGGTACGAATCGGCGAGTCGTTCCTCATGACTTTTGGTTTCAATGTTGACTACAGTCGAAACAATGTGGGTGTGACATTCAATCTAGAACCTCGATTTTTGTCTCGTACCCAATTTGCTAGCCGCACGGGCCTCGATGTGCCAATGGCTGGTGCATACGGTCTAGAGTAGCTTTTCCGGAGAATTCAAAGCACCAGCTACATTGGGTGCAGGTGTGTAGTATCGGTATACTATGTGCCGGTTTATTCTCTCAATAATTTTTCCCGAGTGAAGATCTAATCATGTCACGTCATCCATCCACTGATCCTGTTGCCCGTGATCGCAGTCTACTTGCTTCAACTCAAGGGAAAGGCCGAATTGCTACGCTTGGAGCATTTGTCAAATTATCTGGACCTGGGTGGCTGCAGTCAGCAATTACCCTTGGTGGAGGTTCATTAGCGGGTTCACTCTACATGGGAGCCATAGGAGGTTATGAGTTTCTCTGGCTGCAGCCACTGATGATGGTTTTTGGTGTCGTTATGCTTGCAGCTATTTCCTATGTAACGTTATCGACTGGAGAAAGGCCTTTTCGTGCAATCAATACTCATATCAATCCTGTGCTTGGGTGGGGATGGCTGTCTGCTGCGATGATGGCGAATCTTGTATGGGCGATGCCACAGTTTTCACTTGGTACTGCAGCCCTACAGCAGAACTTGCTCCCGGAGGTCTTTTCTGGGAGTGGAGGAAAGTATCTTGCTGTCCTTCTATTGTTTTTATTGTCCACGATGGTGGTCTGGTTTTATGATTCAAAAGGGTGGGGAATCCGTGTTTTTGAGTCATTGCTTAAGGGAATGGTTGGAATTGTTGTCGTCAGTTTCTTCGGTGTCGTTGTAGCCATGACAGCCAAGGGCCAACTTGATTGGGGAAGGATCGCGTCTGGGTTTATTCCAGATGTCTCATTGCTATGGCGTCCAGCGAATGATCTGCAGGCGTATATCACAGCTTCGAGTGACCCCGAATACTGGAGAACGACGATCCTCGGTACGCAACGGAGCGTTCTCATTGCTGCAGCAGCTACCGCAGTTGGCATTAATATGACATTTCTTTTGCCGTACTCAATGTTAAGAAAAGGCTGGGACCGAACATTTCGTGGCTTAGCCATCTTTGATCTTTCAA
>CACORA010000034.1 GCA_902629495.1 Planctomycetaceae bacterium | reverse complement strand
GCTCTGGTCGAATGATGTCCATAAGAAGGCGGCGGTTACCGTATCGGGCGTATTCGTGATCTAAATCAGTAACCAAGTGAGACGGAACAATGGTCACCGGCCGAGAAGCACTTGTTGGTTGCCGTTCAGGTAGTGATGGTGGATGTGGTGATCGTCCGGAGATCATCATTTTCTGACGATATAGCCCCCCAAATCCGGTGATATACAGTGACTGCATATCCGCATCGCCAAACACACAATTGATGGGCCGCGTTGGACAGGCAATCTTGTCCAACAGTTTTCCAGCTGGAGACCATATCCAGATATCATGTGCACCAGCGCAATAGATATTACCAGCGCGGTCAACGGTCATCCCATCGGCACCAAGATCAGGTCCATCATCCATGATGGCCAGGACGCGGCCGCCGTTGACATTCCCATTGGACGCAATGTCATATCGCCAGATTTGCTTTGGTTTATATGACGCAACGTAAAGTATCTTTTCATCCGGTGACAATGTGATTCCATTTGGTGTATCACATCCATCAATCACGATCGTCATTGAGCCTTGTGCTGTGACATAGACGACCTCGCCGGCACCTGTAAGCGTGATGTAGACACCACCACTGTTATCTACAACAAGGTCATTTGGCCTCATCTTTTTGCTGTCGGCGAAAGCAAGAAGTCTCTTTTTCTGGCCCTTACTGAGAGTGGCTATTTCTGCATTGCCGTTATCAGAGAGATATAATTGCCCGTGATTAAAAAAGGTTGCACTAATTCGGCCCGCGTTATCCCGTTCGAGAGCGATCTTCTTTTGACTCGGCTGGTAGCGAAAAATCTTTCCTGCTTTGACGTCGGGAAAGAATAATGATCCTCGGCCGTCCCACGCTGGGCCATCCGCCAATTCGAAGTCCGTAGCAATGACTTCGAGCGGAACGTTCTTGTCGACGACGGATGTCGATGCCTGTGCGTTAGAGATCCAGACAAAACATGATACGACGAAAACACAGAAGCGGCTCATAGGTTCCTCGGTATGATCGATGGCAATATTCACATAATCATTGGGCAAATGCGTTCCAAAGCATACATGTGTGATTCTGGTATTACCAGATTTCACAGTGAATGATTGGGGCATCGCTCTACATGAGACTGTTATAGAAGAGATGGATCAATGACAGCATGTTTGATGTGTGTTCTTTTCCACGTGTAGGTGGCATGGACAAGTCCATCATCCGTTTGAATCAGTGCCGGATAACTGAACTCGGCCTCCTTCTCCTTATCCAGGACACAGACCTGCTCCCATGAAAGGCCATCGTCTGAGATTGCCAGGTTGAGTATTTCGCGGCGGCCCCATCCATTTGTACCTGGACCGATGTGGTTGTAGATCAAAAGATGCCTGCCATCAGCAAGGGTAAGAACATCAATTCCTGCATTCGGATTTGGCAAATTGGTAGGAGCTAACGCGGACCAGGATGCTCCATTGTCAGATGATGCTGTACTTGCAATGACTCCTTCTTTGGTTCGGCAGAGGGCTGTAAGCGTACCGGCTGAAGACTGAAAAATGGTTGGTTGAATGGCGTTGAAGCCATGGGGGTTGGGAACATCGCTCCCGCGTGTCCACGCCCCTGATGGAAGCCCTTGTGAGAGAGAAATCCGCTCGAAATGCACCTTCCAGCCATCATGTTCAGTGGATGAGCCACAAAGAAGTCCATCATCGTCAAGCAGCAATGGTTTACAGCGGACGGGACCAAGAATGCCTTCGGGAAGGCGTCGTGGATCGCGATACGTCCGCCCACGATCATAACTGATCATCATTTCACCCCACCATGAACGAGGATGTGGCCCAACCTTATAAAACATCAGGAGTGGGCCATCTCCGGGCGATTGGAACAGCACTGGATTCCAGCACGGGTAACGGAGGTTTTCATGTTGAATACCAGTAGCGGTACGCCTTGGTGGACTCCACCGACTTCCGTCGTGGTAGCTTGTCCAAATAGCAACATCTTTGTTTCCTTCTCGTGTCCCACCAAACCATGCTGTAGCGAGACCTCGGCTTGTCTTACAGATGGTTGACGCATGGCACTGAGGGGTAGGAGGGTTCTCAAAAATAAATTCCTCATGCAGAATGACTGAAGGCTTTTGGTGTGACTGTGGAAATGAACCCTGGAGTTCGGACTCTGTAAAATGATTGCAGGCGTCATGGCTGGCATAATAAATTCTTCCGTCTTCAGCACCCACTAAGAGATCCGGTTGGCCATCCTGATCAAAATCGCAGGTTGCTGGACTGCTGGTGTGTCCTGCGATATTCCGATCTGAGAGGTTGCCGATGGGCTTGAGAAGTATGTTTCCATCTGCTCGATCTGCATTTCGATAGAGCATGGCATTTTCAGAATTGACAAGAATGTCAAGAAAGCCGTCGCCATCCCAATCGACAACAGTCAGTTTGACGCGCCCTGAACGGCCAGCTGATCGAGGGTTGAGGCAGATCGCATTCCCCTGTGTATCGATGAAGCAGCGTTGTGCTTTCCCAACACCTTTCGTTCGCGGATCACGTCGCCGCAGCGTGAGATATCCCTCCTGATCAAGAAGAATCAAATCCAGAAAGCTATCACCATCAAAATCAACCATGACTGGTGTTGTTCGCCACTGCGTCAGCGAGGCAGTCGAGCTACCTTTCCACCAATACCACTCTGGCGGTTGCTCGTACGGACCAGCGTCGAAGGTGCTCTGTTTGTAATAGGTGTTCTCTCGAATAAGGAGACCGAGTCGTGACAGAATGGAATTAAATAGAATGTCACCGTCGCCATCGTTGTCCCAGTCACCAACGGAAAGCGTCGTGTATCCCCATTTGGATTCACATGGACCCTGAATCGATCCATTGTCTCCAGCCATGACACGGAATGGGCTCTTGGCTCCATTGTGCATCGTCTGTATCAGTTTTGGAGCAGACCATGTTGGGAGTGTGTCATGTAGGCAGCCAAGGTTTTTAAAGATCGCAATGTTGCCTGCTGTATTCCCGCAGACGATATCTTCATCACCATCGGAGTCAATGTCATATGCACATGGCGTTGCTAATGCGCCGAACTTGAGCGTGTCTGCTTTTTGTTGGAAGTAGAAAGGATCACTGAATTGAGGAATGCCATTGGGATCTGTTCCTTGATGCTCAACGAATGCCACCCGGCCATCTTCATCTCCGACAATGAGGTCGAGATCACCGTCTGTATCCCAGTCAAATGCGGTGGGAGTGATCATCTGCAGGTGCATTCGCAGCCGTTGTCCGTCAGTACATCGCAGCCTGACCCCTGCTGCATAGTCAGGACGACTCCGCGTTCCAAGATTTTGGAAATAGGTAAAACCATCAAGAAACTCTCCACAAATGAGGTCAAGATCCCCATCACTGTCAAAGTCACCAAAATTGGGTGACGGCCAGCCGTAGACATCGATATCTCCTCCGCCGGCGCGGATACGTCTAGGCGTTTCTGAGTAACTAGGGTGTCGATCCGTTCCTGTGTTGTGGATGAGATAGACATACCCATGAAGCGGTCCATTTTTCCATTCGCCCATCGTGTTGTATGCGTGGTCCCATCCGAAATCTGTCCAATCGCCTGCGCCAACGACGATGTCATGATTGCCATCACCATCGAAGTCAACATACCGCCACATGTTTCCTCGCACAGGTGAGGGATGAATATTGGTTTTGGAATAAATGGTTGTCAGGTTCTTAAAATCAAACTGGTTCGTACGGTCATCCCGGTTTGCTTCCTTCCCTGGAACGAGGATCCGCGGTGTACCCTCCACATAACTCACCTGCATATTCTGCGTCGCTGGTCCGAGCCTGACGGCCTTCTCAAATATGGGAGTCGATTGATGACGATCCTGCGTTGTGTTTTCGAAAAGGTAGACACCATTGGACGGTTTGTCAGGGCACGCAACAAGCAGGTCATGGTCACCATCTCCGTCATAATCCATAGGCATCGGCCATGCCCATAGTCCAACGCCGAGATCCACATGGAGAGAGGGATTATTAAATGGCAATGGGCGAAGGGAATCATCAGCAACGGCCTTAGTGAAATGGAGACAGAGCACAAGGAGAAGTGTTGAGATGAAAAACAGATGTCGTAGCGTCATGTCAGGAAACTCCGATGAATACAACACTGGCGTATTATTGCACATACTACTGAATCTGATGCTCTTCAGCGTGAACGCGACGCAGGCGTCCACGTTTTTCAAGATCAATGTGAGGAACGCATAGGCTAGTGCGCACGTAATCTTCTACGAATTCTCTCCAGCAGTACACCAAGTGCAATCATAACGGATGGTCCAACGACAATGATGAGAAATGGATGGAATGGACTTGACCACTGCTTCCATGCATCAGGCCAGTAGGACGTCCTTGAAACAGTCATCCATATAACGAATGCGAATCCAATCGCCAGAATACGAATTGCGGATCGTTGTTGGATGTCTCGAGTTGTCAGACCGAGAAGAAATAAACCAACAATACCGGCACCAAGGACTCCAGAAACTGTCCACCAGACATCTAAAATACTGTGTGTTGTCTTGATGAGAAGAAGGGCGAGGACCGTTCCAAGAGATCCCCAGAGCAGTGTGGTCCAGCGTAGGACCGAAAGTTTTTGGCGATCGCTTGCGGTGGGTGACCAAAGCCGTACGAAAAAATCACTCATAACAAGCGTTGCAGCTGAGTTAAGGCCAGTCGATACCGTACTCATTGCAGCAGCAAATACTGCTGCAATGACAAGTCCACGAATGCCGATCGGTAATTGACTCACCATAAAATGAGGAAATACTCGATCGCCAAGTTCCTCCCGGGTGAGGCTGTTTTGGATAGCATTGTATTGTTTTTCGTACTGTTGTGCACCAAGACGCACTCCTTGCTGAATGAGTTTTTGTTTGACGATGCCCGCCCGAACCTCTGTGAGTTCATATGGGTGGGATTCGTAGTATGTGTAGAGTGCTGTTCCAATCAGAAGAAAGAGGCCACTCACAGGGACATAGAGCAGTGCACCAAACCAGACACTGATGCGTGCTGCCCGATCACTGCGGGATGCGAGATAACGTTGAACATAACTTTGATCAACACCAAAGTTTTTTAAATTTTCAAAAATGCCATAGAGTAGAACAACCCAGATGGTTGCAGAACTCACATCAAACGGGTTGAGGCTGCCGAGGGACCATTTTCCGTTGGCATTCGCAACCTGCATCATCTGCACAACACCATTGGGCATCTTTGAAAGGATGACGCCAAGGGTCATGATGGCAGCTCCCAAAAGAATGAATGCCTGAATCGCATCTGCCCAGATAACAGCAGTGATTCCACCGATGAGAGAATACAGAGTCACCATGACACCGGTCATAAGAACAAGTGTGCGAATATCCCAATCCAGAATAATGGCTAATGGAAGTGCCATGAGATACATGACGATAGCGATACGTGCAATTTGAAACACGAGGTAGAAACCACTCGAAAACAATCGGGCCCACAAGCCGAATCGAGTTTCAAGAAAGGAATAGGCACTAATTTGATTGGTATCTCGGTACAGTGGCACAAAGTACTGAGCAGCTATCCATGCAGATGGTGGTAAGGCAAGCGAAAACACAAATACATTCCAGTTTTCAACAAAGGCTTTTCCGGGAAGAGCCAGATAGCTGATGCTACTGAGATAGGTTGCAAAAATGGACATGCCGCAGAGCCACCCTGGAAGAGTACGGCCACCAGCGGTGAACTGCTCTGGAGTCGCATTGCGATGCCAGCAGATGATTCCAATGCCGAGAATCACCATGAAATAAATTGTAAGGATGCACCAATCAAATATCCCAAAATGGCTGACAGATGTATCCAGTTGTAAGAAGAGAACACTTAAGAACACAAGCTATGCCCTCATAAGACAATTCCAAACGACAGTTGCTCTTAAGACGTTACGGTAGGGGCTCCATGTCAGCGTTTGTTGATAGGACGCCTATCGAGTGCAGAATATCTGCAACACGCTGTCGTTCGGGTTTCAAGAAACGGTCGAATGGATCGGCTGGTAAATCTCCACAAAGCTGAAGTAATGATAAAGCCGATTTCGTGGCTTTAATATGTCGTGATGCGTATTTTCCGATAGCGTAAATTTCCTGAAAGGCTTGAATGATTTTCTTAATCCGCCCAGTCTCATCAGTGTTCCCTGTTCGAATCGCTTGATGCCATGCGACAAATATCTGTGGGATGATATTTGAGCCTCCGTGCACACCACCATCGGCACCCAATAGCATAGCCTGCGGAAGGAGATCCTCTGGCCCCATAAAAATCGACCAATCTGGGCGATTTCTTTTGAGTGCGCACACCTGTCCAAAATACTCAAGATCACCACTGCTATCCTTCACACCGATAACCGACTCGAATGAAAGAAACTCTTTCAATAATTCAATTTCAATCCACACCTTCGTCATGCTTGGCATGTTGTAGAGCATGATGGGTAGAGGAATTTTTGGAATAATATTCCTGAGATAGTGACGGAGTTCAGTCTGGCCCGCAGGAAAATAGTATGGCATTGTCAACACAGCAGCATCCGCCCCACAGGAAGCGGCATATTCAGCCATATGAATACTCTCAACAAACGAAGTATCTGTTACCCCCACGAAGACAGGAGCTCTGCTTCCGACGAACTCGATTGACCTTCGAATCATTTCTCGCCGAAGCTGATAGCTCAGGCTTGGTGCCTCTCCTGACGTCCCTAATATAAAAACACCGCTGACCCCAGCATTGAGAACATGATCAATCAGTCGCTGTAGTCCTTGAACGTCAAGCACGTCACGATCAGAGAGTGGCGTGATAAGGGGTGTTATAATTCCGGTAATCCCACGGGCGCCGACAGTACTCATGTTTTCGACACAGGTTCTATGTGTGTTGAACACGCATTGCTTACCGTTCTGGCGAAAGGGTCAACCACTACCTGCCGGCGAGCGATGCTGAAATGATCGAGAAGAGTGTATCAATATATTCGTCTTCTCGGATGGAATTGATTGGATCCAGAAACACAGGCATGCATAGAGTATAACGAGGGTTGGTTCTTTGTAGGTTGCGTACCTGTTATGGTATGACCACTGACCGAGGGGGAACGCCCCTTCCTTGCAGGCTGCCTGATAAATGGATGAAGGTGTTCTCAACTTATTTCACACTGGGGATATGACATGGTTGGCTGGAAACAATTTTGTGCGACGTGCGTTTTTGTGCTCTCTGGCATGGTTGGTGAAACGACGCTGGCAGACGACCAACCCCCAAATATTGTGATGATTTTCTGTGATGATCTCACAAATCAGGCACTGAGTTGCTATGGACACCCGCTCAAACTCTTAGAAACCCCGAACATTGACCGTCTTGCTCAGGAAGGCATGTTATTTCGTCGGTGTTTGGTTCCGAATTCGATTTGCGGCCCAAGTCGTGCTGCCATCCTGACAGGAAAATACGCTCACGTGAATGGGTTTGTGAGAAACGGGAACAAGTTTGACGGCTCGCAGCCAACCTTTCCAAAAATGCTGCAGGCAGCTGGTTATCAGACTGCAATGATTGGAAAGTGGCATTTGGCAACGGACCCAACGGGCTTTGATCATTGGCATATCCTTCCCGGCCAAGGTGCCTATTACAACCCTGCAATGATTAGAGATGGCGAGAGGGTTACACATGTTGGATATACAACAGATCTCATTTCAGAGTTTTCAATTGACTGGCTCAAACAACGAAATCCAGACAAGCCGTTTTTACTGATGTCACAACATAAAGCACCCCACCGGAACTGGTCGCCAGCGCTTCGTCACCTGGGGTGGAACAATGATCAAAAATTTCCTGAACCGGCAACGCTGTTTGATGACTACAGCGGTCGCGGAAAGCCAGAGCGGGAACAGGAGATGACCCTGGCTCATTCATTTCAACCAAAGGATGTCAAGCTTGCACCAGAAAAAGGACTGAACGCTGAACAACGACAGGCAGGGGATCAGTATTATGCACCACGCAATGAGGCGTTCCTTGAAAAGAACCTATCAGGAAAGGACCTTGTACGTTGGCGCTATCAGCGATACATGCACGACTATCTTGCCTGTGTCAAAGCAGTTGATGAGGCTGTTGGAGACATGCTTCGATATTTAGATGAAGCCGGGCTCACGGAAAACACGCTTGTGGTATTTTCTTCAGATCAAGGGTTTTATCTTGGGGAGCACGGCTGGTTTGATAAACGTTGGATTTACGAAGAATCTGTTACAACCCCCTTGATTGTACGATGGCCTCATCAAACGAAGCCGGGATCAGAGTCTACGGAACTCGTCTCGATTCTTGATTTTCCAGAGACATTTCTTGAGGCAGCGGATCTTCCCGTGCCAGATGATATGCATGGCCACAGCCTCACACCACTTTTTTCAGGACAGGTGCCAGCAAACTGGCGAAAGAGTTTTTACTACCACTACTACGAACACCCAGGAGCACATAATGTCGCCCGACACTACGGTGTGGTGACGGATCGCTACAAGCTTTTCCATTTCTATGAACCTGAGTTTGATTCATGGCGACTGATTGATAGGAAAAATGATCCTCATGAACTGAACAATGCCTACGACAGTCCGGAACTTGCAGATGTGAGAAAAACGCTTCACAAAGAACTTGATCGACTTCGTACAGAGTTGAACGTCCCATTGGAAGATCCTGCTTCAAGCTTCAAGTCCCCGCGCGACGCACGTCGAAAGAAACCAGTTCCTGAGGGGGCTGGTGCATGAAATCGGCATCGATCTATGTATTGAGTGCTCTCGTGACGTTATGGCCTGTCATATCGTCTTCTCGAGCATATTCAGACGCGCCGGTAACGGATGAGAAGCTTTCTAAAGAGAGCTTCATGCTTCCAGTATCCGAGGCGAATCTACCCGGTGAAGGGGCGCTTCGGCGTTATCCTGGATATGTTAAGGGCTGGCAGAACCGTCGTTTTCAGTGGGCACACGAGAGACAGCAGGACCAGAATGCAGTGGTCTTTCTTGGGGACTCCATTACCCAAGGATGGAAGGATACGCTTGCTCATCACTTCGATGGGATGAAGGTTGCAAATCGTGGGATCAGTGGTGATACGACCCGAGGCATGCTCATTCGCCTTCAAGAGGATGTGCTTACGCTTCAGCCGTCAGCGATCGTAATCCTTGCTGGGACAAATGATATTGAGGTTGGCATTGATGTCGATGCGATCGTTCGTAACCTCATGAAAATCATCCATGCGGTAAAACAGCATGATGTCAAGCACGGCTGTCGGACACCAATTATCATGTGTCGCGTATTCCCGAGTGCGGCGGCAAAAAAACGACCTGCAGACGTCATTCTTCGACTGAATCAACACATTGAAGATCAGGTGCGTGGTGATGCGCAGGTCATTCTCCTAGATACATGGAGCCTTTTTGCGGACCCAACCGGTGATGCGCTCGCCGAGTATTTCCCTGATTTCCTTCACCTAAATGCCGCCGGCTACACAAAATGGGCGTCCGCGTTGCGACCGCTTCTGGCTACATTGGGTTTGCTTGAAACCGAGGCGGATGCTTTTAAGCCTGAAGAGGGTTTTGTCAGCCTTTTTAATGGCCATGATCTCACGGGTTGGGGATTTCGTCCAACGTCGTCTCCCAAAAAGCCCGCATCCAAAAAGCCTGGGAGTCCAGTGCGTCCCATCGTGACTCATGCAGAAGACTTTGCCGGAAAAGCGATGAGTTCTGATGGACGCTATCGTGCCATCAACGGAAGGCTTGTTGTCACGACGCCACCCGAAGGGCGGCGTATCCAGCAACTGTGGACAACCAAGGAGTACGGAGATGATTTTGTATTAAGATTGCAGTTTCGGGCCACTCCGAATGCTGATAGTGGCGTGTTTATCCGCCAGCCACAGCTGCAATGTCGTGATTACATTTTGGCAGGACCATGGCAAGAACTCCGGCACTATCGTCCACAGGACTGGAATGATCTCGAGGTGATTGTTTCCAGTGGCAATGCAACAGCCACCTGTAATGGTGAAAAGATTCCAGCGATGCTGAAGGTTCCTCAATCAGGTCCAATTGGCCTTGAGGGTGATCGAGGCCAGATGGAATACCGTCGCATTCGGTTGAAGTCGCTTGCTCGGTCAGACCATGGCGTCAGTGAACGACCAAACATTCTCTTTTTCATTGCCGATGATGTGAGTTGGAATGATATTGGGTGCTATCAACAAGAGAATAGGTATGCTGGTCTTGTTGCGCGTACGCCACATATTGATCAGTTAGCAGGAGATGGCCGACGTTTCGATAACGCTATTTTGACAGCCAGCAGCTGTTCTCCGAGTCGGTCGAGCATTATCACCGGCCGCTATCCCCACAATTGCGGTCGTGCCAGTGAACTCCATCAGCCAATTGCAGCACACCTTCCTTGGTTTCCTCGCCTCCTAAAGGACGCGGGATATTACACAGCGTTAGTTGGAAAACACCACATGTCTTCGGATGGAGCGGAGGATGGTAACGCGTCTCAACCTCCGGCATTTGATGTTGTGAGTCGTGGTGTAGAACCCGGCAATCGTGGCGGACATGCCGAATGGGTTCAGACGGTGAAGAATCGACCAATGGATCAGCCCTTTTTCTTCTGGTTTGCCTCACTTGATGCACATCGTGCTTGGGATGGTGACAAGGACTGGGTTGAAGAAGAATATGGACCTCGTCACAAGCAAGGAGATGGAGTGGTACCGCCATTTCTGGTCGATAACGAGGCAACACGCTCCGATCTTGCTTCCTACCGCAATGAAGTGACGCGCTTTGATCACTTTATTGGAAAGGTAATTGGCGAGCTCAGAAGACAAAAGATACTCGAGAACACCCTCATTATTGTGATGGCCGATAACGGAAGACCATTTCCGCGGGCGAAGACCCGACTCCACGACTCTGGCATGAAAACGCCCTTAGTCGTGCACTGGCCAGAAAGACTTCAGCAGCCAGGAACGCCTACCAAAAGCCTTGTAAGCGCGATTGATATTGCTCCAACAGTGCTGAGAGCGGCAGGCGTAAATGTTCCACCAACAATGCAGGGAGTCAGCTTTTTGCCAACGATCACTTCACCCACAGCGGTTGTTCGCACAGTCGCCTTTTCTGAGCATAACTGGCATGATTATGAAGCGCATGGTCGATCTGTTCGGACGGATGATGGTTGGCTCTATATAAAAAACAACCGCCCAAAGCTTCCCTGGCAGGGCCCTGCTGATTCAGTCCGTTCCCCGTCCCACAGTGCTTTGCTGAAGGCCCGAGAAGGCTCAACGGCGCTGAGTGCCGCGCAGGCGGACGTCTTTGTTGCTCCTCGACCCGTTGAAGAGCTCTACTTTACCCCAAAAGACCCGCTTCAGTTGCATAATCTCGCTAGACAGGAGCCGTATGAAGCATCGCTGCAGCGGATGCAACGTCTTCTGGCCCGATGGTCTGAGGAGACGCTTGATAGTGTCCCAGACAACCTGTCACGTGATGAATTCCATCGTGAGACAGGAGAACGCCTGAAAATGGACAAGCAGACAAAAAACTGGTTTCGTGGGACGCCAGCTGGTTGGGACCGAAAGGCTTCTCAAGCACTTGGCCATGGACCGATCGTTGAGTAGTCGTGCTCGATTGGCATACAGCCCTAGGCTCAGGGTTCACGTGTCTGCCACACACGTACAGGAACACAACCGTCAGAATAGTCTCGATGCAGTCAGTCGGCAGGAAAGCAATATGTCGCTTTTCATTCAAAAGATTATTCCAGAAGGGCTTTGTCCGCGCAGATGTGAACAATGAATTGAAGGTATTGATCAAAATTACATAGGGGGGAATCGTTATGTGTGTCATATCTCGTCTTAGTATTCTGTTCATTTTCCTTCTCGTCGCCCAACCAACGATGGCACGCAACAGTAGTCGCCCAAATGTCATTTTGGTAATGACTGATGATCAGGGATATGGTGATATCGGTTGCCACGGCAATCCCATACTTCAGACCCCCAATCTCGATGCACTCCATGCAGACGCTGTCCGATTTACAGATTTTCATGTCAGCCCTTTTTGTACTCCAACGCGCGCTGCACTGCTGACTGGAAATCATCCGGGTGTTACGGGGGCATATCGGACCAGTTCTGGTCGCACCATGATGCACACAGATGAGAAAACGCTTGCCAATCTGTTTGCAGACCATGGCTACGAAACTGGCATGGTTGGGAAGTGGCATCTTGGTGATAACGCACCACACCGACCTCAGGATCGTGGTTTTCATGATGTTGTCTGGCACCGATGTGGTGGTGTCGGACAGGCATCAGACCATTGGGGCAATGATTATTTTGATGACACGTATGAACGAAATGGCGCGTTTGAACAGTTTGAAGGTTATTGTACTGACGTCTGGTTTCGTGAAGGCATGCGGTTTATCGAAGAAAACCAACACAGGCCATTTTTTCTGTATCTCCCAACCAATGCCCCACACGGACCATATCGAGTTCCTGAGGAGTGGGCCACCCCCTATCGTGACCATCCAGATGTCGTCAATGCAGACTTCTATGGGATGATCGCAAATATTGATCACAATATGGGGTTGTTACGAACTCACCTCGAAGCACTTGGTCTCAATCGCGATACCATTCTGATTTTTATGACCGACAATGGAACATCAGGTGGTGGACAATTCAGTACTGTCGACGCTGAGCCAGACGCTGGCTACAACGCCGGGATGCGGGGACGAAAGTCATCCGTATATGATGGTGGTCATCGCGTTCCATTCTTTATTCACTGGCCACACGGAGGACTCTGCGGTGGAAGAGAGATTGACACGCTTGCAGCACATATTGATGTCCTTCCAACACTGGCAGACCTCTGTGGGCTTCGTGTGTCCAACGACTATGACGTAGATGGTGTCTCACTGAAGCCATTGCTAGATGATTCTGAACAACCATGGAAGCGTGACCATCATATTATTCAGTATCACGGCGGACCTGGTGCGAGGAGTCTCCCGTCGAAACCATGGGAATATACTGTTGTTCTGACTGAACAATGGCGGTTCGTGAGCTCTGACGGTCAAGGCTTATTTGATATTCAGATTGATCCTGCTCAACGCACGGATGTTTCTGGTCGTCATTCCAAAAGCCTCGACAGGTTGCGGACATACTACCAACCATTCTGGAAGAGGGTGTCATCACGGCTGACACCAGTATGCATTGACATCGGCAACCCACGAGAAAACCCCACACGGTTATGTTCACAGGACTGGTATCTGCCAACCGGGAATCCGCCATGGAATTTTAGAGCAATCGAAAAGTTGCCAAAACTGACAGGACCTTGGATGCTGGATGTACAGAAAGCTTGACGATACCGCATCACTCTGAGGCAGTTTCCAAAAGAAGCCCACAGAGTACTCGTTGCAAAAAAGGCAACGATAGAAATTGCGGGATTGTCGTTTTCGCAACCCGTGAAGGATAAGAGCTCCAGTGCGGTTTTTGAAGTGACGCTACCGGAAGGTCAAACCACCCTCACGACCTACCTGTATGATGAGTATGGTGATGCAGGGGGGGCTTACTTCACCGAGGTAGAATCTCTCTAACCATTATTGGTTTCTCGGAGTCCTCTCCAGAGCGATGCGTCTGCCGTCGCTGTGGGTATGTGTCGCATAGCAGTGGCTCAGTGATTACTCTTGGGAAAGCGGCCACATCGTGCGAGCTATTCGGACACACAATAGACGGCCTTTGTTGATCGCAGATAGAGACGATTGCCGTCGATGGCCGGTGTCGCATTAAATTGCTCGTCCTCACCATCCCCAAGTTCATTCTCTGCAAGCACTTCAAATTCAGGCTTTGCCGCTATGACGAGGCATGTCCCATTCCGAAGTTGTGCGTAGATGCGACCGTTACCAAGAACAGGTGATGCATACACCCGGTCTCGACTCTCGTATCGTTCGCGATAGAGCGTGCTCCCATCGTCTGCATTCAGACACTGGGCCATCGCTTTATCATGCGACCAGTAGAGATGACCATTGTGAAAGAGCGGAGTGGTCACATTTGCTCCCACATTGACCTCCCAGAGCTTATGGGTGTCCGTGACGTCTCCACGGCCACCAGCTTTGACGGCAATCGTTCTATTCTGCCTGCCGCCAGAACAGTAGAGTGTCTCACCGACAACAACGATACCAGGCACGACGTAGTCTGGAATTCCCCGACACGTCCAGAGAACGGCACCCGTCTTTGGATCATATCCTCGAATCAGATCTTTGTGGTGCATAACCAGTTCCGTTGCGCCTTCGTCCAGATGCACGAGTGTTGGGGTTGTCCATGCTTTTTTTATGTCGTCAACTGTCCAGACGACGGTGCCGGAATGCTTGTCAAGAGCGACCAGTGATTGTGACTCAATGGCTGCGTTGATATACACAAGCTCCTCATGCACGATCGGAGAGGCTGCAGCTCCAAAGCCGGCAACGCCAGAGCCAATACTTGTCCTCCAGATTTTTTTCCCCTCAAGCGAACAGCAGATCACGCCTGATGGTCCAAAGGCAGCATAAATTCTTTCACCATCTGTACAGGGTGTTGGTGACGCATAGCCATGATCTGCTATGCGAGGCGTTGCTTCCTGCTCCTCTGGTGAAGGATCAACTGTCAACGTCCACTGATGGCTGCCATCATCGCGTGACAATGCCAGTACATGTAGTTGCAGATCCGACCGCGATCCTGGGTCATCAAGTTTTTCACCGTACCCGCTATACCCGGTAAGAACAATGAGATTGTCCACCACAATCGGGCAACTGGATCCACGAGCAATTGGCGTTTTCCACACGAGCGTTTCATGTGACCAGGTCAACGGCAGTGTTGCCGTTGCAGGAGCCACACCTGTTCCATTGGGACCACGAAACCGCTCCCAGGAGTCAGCCTGGGTCATCGAACAGGCTGACACGAAGGCTGACCAAAGAATGGCAGTTCTCCAGTCATGCCATGAACCACCAAGACGGTTACCCATCTATTTTTCTTCTTTCTACCTAACCGATCAGTTGGGGAATGACACTTCCGTCCCGTACGATCATGACCGGGCGCCCTGTATTTGTGTGATATTCCTTGGTTGGATCAATACCGAGCAGGCTGTAAAAGGTTGCAGCAACATCGTCTGGGGAATGACCGTCGTGTCGAGGGCCGCTCGCTGTATCATCGGTTTCACCGATCACCTGTCCACCAGCGATCCCGCCACCCGCCATCAACATGAACATGGCTCGAGCATAATGATCTCGTCCAATTCGTGTGGTGTTGATCTTCGGCGTGCGGCCAAATTCGCCTGTCACCAGTACCGCAGTCGATTCAAGCAGGCCTTTCTCTTCAAGCCCCGTAAACAAGGCCGCTAAACCCTCATCAAGCGGAGGGAGTTGTTTGTTCTTGAGGGTGTTCCAGTTATCACGGTGCGTGTCCCATCCACCATATGAAATGGTGACAAATGGCACTCCGTGTTCAACAAGCCGTGTTGCAAGAAGGCAGCTTTGACCAAACTTAGTTGTACCGAAAGGAGCGGCGAACGTTTCATTTTCCTTACTCGTATCGAATGCCTCCCGTGCTTTTGGAGAAGTGATAATCTTGTGGGCCTGTTCTGAAAATTTATCAAGACCTTCAACAAGTTGACTTTTGTCTTCGATCGCGTGGAACCGCTGATCGAGGTCCTCCAAAAGCATCTGGCGTCGCTCAACATCACTCACGGTAAGACTGCCATCCAGCGACATACCACGGACACTAAACGGTCTCCCAGGTTCTGGTGTTTTGCCTGTGGCCAGTGCTGCATACTTGACGCCAAGATAGCCCGTGCCACCCTGATTGTTTTTTGGGATTGAAACGTTATGCGGCACTTCGAGAGGCCCCCCCAACTCGCGGCTCACTACAGCGCCGTAGCCTGGGAACTCAAGCGAAGGGATCGGACGGTTGCCCGTGTTAACATACTCCTGGCCAAGTTTGTGGGCAGCAAGCGAATGAGTCACTCCTCGCAGGATGGCATACTTGTCCATACACTGTGCTAGTTTTGGCAAGTGCTCACTAATCTGAATCCCGGGGACGGAGGTCTGAATGGCGTTGAATTCGCCCCGATACTCTGATGGTGCATCTGGCTTTGGATCAAATGTGTCCATATGAGAAGGGCCACCTGGAAGATTCACAAAGATGGCTGCCTTTGCGCCCTTTGGACGAGCGGGAGCAGCATGTGTCCACCGTAGATAATTAGACAATGACAGACCACCCACACCGAGAGCGCCAAGCCTGAGAAAGTCTCGTCGAACAACACCATCACATGTGCGGTGAGAAGTCATGCTAAAGTCTCCAGAAAAAAGCTTTTTGAATGTGTTACCGAAGGGACGTTAATGGTTGAGGGCAAATTCTTTTGTGTTCAGAAGTGCCCAGAGGATATCACGCAGGCCATCTTGTGCAGTTGGCGACTGTTTGAGATAGGCAATGGAACGCGTCAACTCTTGTTGTGTGGGCAGACGAACAAGTGTCCTGAGGTACGCATCATTGATCATATCTGCCACGTCGCCTTTGTTTTGTGTCACCCATTCCTCGACAGAGCCATCAAAGTAGTCAGCCTTCTTCGCTGCTGCCTTGAGTGTTGCTTCTCGAGTGGCAATGGCCTTCTTGATCTGCTTCACCGCAGTTGTATCTTTTCTTTTCGCTGCCGCTTCGAGTTTATCATTGAGCGTCGCAAGGTATACCTCATTTCTCTGCTTTTGCTCACGAAAAGCTTTTTCAGCATCAGGGGTTCGGAAGGCAGGAATACGTTTTGAGAGCTCATCTACCCAACTCCCACGACGGCTAATGGAATCAAGCATCTCCTTGTCGTTCTGCAGGAAGACCGTTTGAAGAAGACTGGGTTCCATCGACCGGTCACAGTCACAATTGCTCTCGCGAGTCGATTGTCCGAAAATCTCCAGAGCGTAATTGCTGTTTTGAGAACCAACTGAGGTATCAGCGATTGCGCGGTTGCCAACCATTGAGCAAAGGTCCATCGCTTCGCGGTCTCCCGCAGTTGCAGTGCGAACCGCATCATAAATAACTTCTGCAGGAATACGGCGGGCCACAGCTCGACCAAAGTTTCGCTCATCGTGAATATTGGTCGGGTTTGGCTTCCAGCTTCGCTGGTACGTGTCGCTCTTACATATTTCTCGATGGAGCCACTTCATGTCGAACCTGTTTTCACGAAACCCGTCAGCAAGATATTCGAGAAGTTCAGGGTTGCTGGGAGGATTTGCCAGACTGAGATCATCGGCGGGCTCCACGATCCCGACATTGAAGTACGATGACCAGACGCGGTTGACAATGGATTGAACGAAGTAGGGGTTCGACTCATCCAGCATCCAGGCCATCAGGACTTCTCGAGGATCATCCAGCGCATCCAGATGCATTTCCTTGCCACCGAGCACAGTTGCCGTTCGGCCCATGAGGAACTTTTCTAGTTGTTCTTTTTTCTTTTGCTTAATGTCTTTGGAATTGATCTGTGCCATCAGCCCGTCAATTTTTTCTTTATCCATCGGCGCCCGTGCTGGCGTGACAATCACTTCGCCGAATGGAACAGTCTTCCCCTTCATGGCACGCGTTCGGAGTTCTCTGTAGAGCTTATTCCCCTTCAGATCCTTGTCTTTTGGGTCAATGTCCAACGCTACCAGCATGTTCCGATAGGCTTTGGCTTCTTGTTCATTTCGACCATTTCGGTCGTATGCGACCCGAGTGAAAAAGTTTTTGAAGCGATCGAAGTCGTCTTTGGTCCACTGATCAAAGGGATGTTTATGACATTGTGCGCACTGGATGCGTACACCTAGAAAAGTGTACGCGAATCCAAGAGCCTGCTCTTCCGGCTTTCGGAAGTTTTGTCGAGTCCAGAAATACGGAAGATACGGCTGGTCGGCAAACGATCCATCACTGCCTTTTGCAAGGTAACTGCTCATCCGTTCGCAATAGGCTTCGTAGGATTCTCCATCGAGCCGGCTTTTTGCGAGAACAATACCTCTCACAATTTCATCATAGGGAAGATTTTCAGCAACTTTTTGCTGCATCCAGTCATACCAGAAACGCGACGCACCCTGCCGTTGTTCAGGCCCGTTATTGGACTGATTTCGGTCGTTGTTCCCCGTCCAGTCGCAGAGTTTAGTCGCCCACCATGCAGCATAGCCGGGCCTCTCTAGCAATTCTTCTATTTTTGCGTTTCGTTTATCGGGAGAAGTGTCACTCAAAAAAGCTTCCGTCTCCGCAACCGTCGGAAGTGTTCCGGTAATATCAAGTGAGGCACGACGGAGGAATTCACCATCACTACACAGGCCCGATGGAACCTCTCCAAGCTTCCTAAGTTTCATGGCGACAAATGCATCAATCGGTGTTGGCGTCTCGAGGTCCGGGTAGTTGGAACCCGTATTCTCTGACACCGGAAAAATTACCGGCACGGGAACAACACCATTGTCATAGAACGCAACGACATGACTATCGCCGGGGCCCTTCGCAGTCACAAAGCCATGTTCATCAATATCTGCGATTTGATCGTTATTTGATTGAAATCTGCACAGTGGCGTGACATCCTCATGTGTACCATCCGACCATACGGCTACTGCCTTGAGTTGCCAGGTTTGGCCTTTTTCCTGGGCAACAATTTCCCGAGGCGATACATCAAGACGGACAAACGTTGCATCATCTTGAGAGACGCCCTTTGCACCATGTTCAATCCACTGTTTGAGAACAGCGAGTTGCCAACTGCCCTCCTCAACCCGTTGACCTCCCTCATGGTCTACCATGTCCAGTGGTTTCTGTAGAAAAAGGCTTTCGCTTGGACGTTCAACATTCACGCGTGGATCATCGCCAGACAGAAGATTTGCATGATCCGCCGCGAAGTCGTAGCCGAACAACGACAGCCGAAATCCACCCTGCCCTTGAAATGATCCATGGCAGGCGCGGCCATTACATCCAAGACGCCCCATCAGGGGAACAACATGACGTCGAAAATCCGGAGATTCTCCTGCTGAGCTGACAGTACCGTTTTCCGTAGCATATCGTTGATCAATAGGAGCCACGGTGTCAGGACCAGCAGCCCACACGTTTTGGGTCGCGACAGGTATCCCCAAACTGGCTGCACTACACCACACCACAACAACCCTCAAAACGGACCATAAGTTGTGTGCAACGCGAAAGACGTGAGATGTAGGCATGGACTCTCTCCTGGCTGTATCAGGTTTCGGGACCTGAACTTTTTGACAGTAGGATTCGTAATAAAGCAATTATTCCGGCAAGTATTCAATGAACAAGCCGAATAGACAACTGGAACTCCGCTATAGTGTTATTAAACGTCTTTTTTCGGTAAAAGTTGTGTAAAGTACCCTGTATCCAAAGATAATCGCTTGAAATCATCGCCAGACGACAGTTTTTTTGTTGTTTGAGGACAAAATGCCTTAACTCTAGGGGGTTTGGGTAGTTCTTGCGTGAAATCTACTGATCGATGCTCCTGTTATCCTAAAAAAACCCTAACATTCCAAAAAGCTGAAAGGGTGAGGTGACTCGCCTCCGAATCATTAGAGGTGAGAGACCCTACGACTACCATGTTCGCACATCTTCGACGCTCTTGGCTCTTTCTCGTTGTTCTGGGCAGTACATGCTTGTGTGTCACTGCATCCATGACTCGCGCAGAAGATGTCATGACACCGGATGCTGCGGATCGACTCTTTACACTGAAAGTGTTGCCACTTCTCAAGCATAAATGCGTTGGGTGCCACGGTGGAGATGAGGACAATCTTCGTGGCGACTACAGCGTTTTAACACGCGAGCACTTAATAGCGGGAGGAGAGTCTGGAGAACCAGCA
>CACORA010000033.1 GCA_902629495.1 Planctomycetaceae bacterium | reverse complement strand
GCTTCTGCTGATCGCTCCTTAAGACTTTGGAAAATGTCCGATAAGAAGTTGCGAGCGACGCTAAAGGGACATAAAGATTGGGTGACCAGCGTTTCTTTTTCGACAGATAACGCGCGTTTAGTGTCGGGTAGCCTCAACGGAGAAACGAAACTTTGGGATGCAAAAACGGGGGGCGAGCAGGAAGGGCCTGCAGTTGAAAAATCCAGCATTTGGTGTGTTTCTTTTTCGCCTGACAACAAAAACTTGTTTGTTGGTACCCATAAGGGTGGCAAGCTTATTGCCGTGCCAGCTGTCAAACTGTTGGCACCTCCTCCAGCACCAAAGCCGAAGCCAAAGCCAGTAGCGGATGTCCCATCTCAATCAAACATACTTGTCCCAACAGCTTTTGAAAGTAAGGCCGGAGCTAAGGGGGCCATCGACAAGGATGGGACGATAATGGTTTCTGGTCCCTTGTCGAAAGATACCTACACCATTAAGGCGAGTGTTCCAAAGGGACTTAATCCTCGAGCGGTACGCCTAGATGTTCTGTCTGATCCAAGTCTTCCGGGAAAGGGCCCAGGTCGTTCCGCTGGAGGAAATTTTGTGATCAATACATTGCGTGTGACGTTTGGGGCTCCTGGAAAGTCTGATACGCCAACCACCATAAAATTTTCAGGTGCGAAAGCCGACTTTGAACAGGCTAACTATGCTGTAGCAGGTGCCATTGATGATAAGCCTGAATCGGGCTGGGCGATTGCAGGTGCTACTGGCAAGGCACACCATGCTATCTTTGACATTGCAGGTGATGTCAAAGTGTTACCGGAGTCACCGTTGACAATCATCATTGATCAACAATACCAAGACAGTACACATGCATTGGGAAAGTTTCGTTTCTCGATGATTCCTGCTGAATCACCGAAGAAGTAGGAAAAGCAGGGAGTCGATATAGTGAGAGGGCATTCATTGATGAAAGAATTTGTATGGTCAAGGGTTGTTGTTGTCGCATGCCTCGCGGTTGGTGCAATCGTGGGATGGGGTGTGGCATCGCGTCAACCACTTCCAACAGCCTTTGCAATCACGGCTCAGGCTGATGAGACATTTGCAATCTGTACGGCTCCAATTGACGCGGCAAATGGAATCGAAGGGATTTTTATTCTTGATTTTCTCACGGGTGACCTCACTGGAGGTGTTCTGAATGCGGCTTCTGGAACGTTCTTGACGTCTTACAAGTGGAATGTTCTCAATGACTTGGGGTTTCAGGCTGGCCAAGCCAAAAACCCTAAGTTTTTACTTGTGTCTGGTCATGCAGAGCTTCGTCCGAATCCGCGTTTTGGCCGACGCCAGATGGCCCGGTCAGTTATTTATGTCACTGACTGTACAACGGGAGCCACTGCGGCATATGGCATTCCGTGGTCTCCGCAGCAGGGAAATGCATCGTCGCCGATTGTGAGCGAACTTGTTCCCTTAGATGTTGCACGTCCTCGGGCGGTGCAGTGATGAGAACGCCCGAGAATTCTTCTGACACCATTTCAACCAAGGTTCTCCATCTTGTTGTTAATGGACTGCCGCGTCGTTTTCCTGTTGGGACAACGGCATTGGATGTTGTTCAAGATTTGGGTTTTGAGCAACGCCCAATAGCGGTTGAAGTAAATGAACGAGTGATTCGTCGTGTTGAGCTCAACGCGTGTATGCTGTCCGATGGTGATTGTCTGGAAATTGTTACGCTTGTGGGTGGCGGGTGATAAAAATTAGAACCTCCGGAGTATGATTTGTTTCTTAAATTATGACAGTCTCTGTAAAGTCTTCCGATAATATCGCGCTTCGCATTGGTCCGATTGAACTTAAGAGTCGGCTTGTTGTAGGTACTGGAAAATATTCTACGTATGCCAGCATGGCCCGCTGCCTCGAGGCTTCTGGCACGGACTGTGTGACGGTGGCCGTAAGACGAGAACGTCTTATCAATGATGCTGGAGAAAATATCCTCGATTATTTGGACACCGGTCGGTATACCCTGCTGCCGAATACAGCGGGTTGTTTTTCGGCAGATGATGCAGTTCGAGTGGCACGTCTTGGTAGGGAACTGCTGCGCGATCTTGGAAACCCAGGATCTGAATGGGTAAAGCTGGAAGTTTTGGGTGATAAAAAGACGCTTTTACCGGATCCCGTCGGTACCATCGATGCTACGTCAAGACTCGTTGAGGATGGTTTTTCAGTGCTTGTCTATAGCAGTGATGATCCTGTTGTGGCCCGACGTCTCAAGGAATTGGGAGCTGCAAGTGTGATGCCAGCTGGCAGTCCAATTGGCTCAGGTCAGGGAATTCTCAATGCCAATAACCTTCGTATTTGTATGGAGTATCTCAAGGATGGGGATCCTGATTACCCCGTCATTGTTGATGCTGGCGTTGGAACGGCCAGTGATGTTGCACAAGCGATGGAACTTGGTGTTGATGGAGTGCTACTCAATACCGCTATCGCCCATGCGTCAGATCCCTTGAGAATGGCTGAGGCGATGAAAGCTGCGTGCTATGCGGGGCGTGAAGCTTTTCTTGCTGGAAGGATGCCGCGTCGTATGTATGCGAACGCATCAAGTCCTAGCGAGGGAATACTTGGCGGGAGTAAGTAATGCTGGCCAAACGAATTATTCCGTGCTTAGATGTTGAAAAAGGCCGTGTTGTAAAGGGAACCAAGTTTCTTGAGCTTGTTGACGCTGGTGATCCAGTAGCAGTAGCCGCTCGATATGAGGCTGAGGGTGCAGATGAATTGGTGTTTCTTGATATTACCGCAAGTCATGAAGGTAGAGCCATCATGCTTGAAATGGTGCGCCAAGTTGCTGAGACGATTTTTATGCCATTTACTGTTGGAGGAGGAATTCGTTCGCTTGAAGATGCAGTGCAGTTAGTGCATGCGGGCGCTGAAAAGGTGAGCATCAATTCATCAGCAGTTCGTCACCCACACCTTGTTTCGGCTGTTGCTGATCGATTGGGAAGTTGTGCCACGGTCGTCAATATTGATCCCAAGCGGGTGATACGGGATGGTCGTGAAATCTGGGAGGTGTTTGTAAATGGGGGTCGGGTACCAACCGGATTAGAAGCTGTTCCCTGGGCTCAGGAAGTGGAAAAACTTGGAGCCGGGGAGATTGTACTCACGTGTATGGATCGAGATGGTACTCGCGATGGGTACGATTTGGAGATTACATCTGCAGTGAGCAATGCGGTTGGAATTCCAGTCGTTGCAAGCGGCGGAGCAGGTTCGGCTGCCCACTTGGCTGATGCAATTGAGTTCGGAGGAGCGGACGCGGCGCTTGCCGCTGGCATCTTTCACTTCGGACAGTGTACGATTCGGGAGGTCAAGGAACTTTTCCAAACTCGTAGAATCCCAGTGCGTCCCGCCTAATTCAATGTCAACTACTGAACCATCATCGCTTCCAAAGCCAGCCGCTGCCGAGCCTGCGGAATTCCCAGTTGGCAAGTCAGCCTCTGACAGCCTGGAAATCAATCGATTATTTGAGGGTCTTGTAAAGCTCGACGGGAGTGACCTACACCTCAAGGTTGGACAGCCTCCCATTATGCGAGTCAAAGGAGCTCTGACGAAGCTAAAATTACCACCAATTGATGCAGAACACATGAAGCGGTTGTGTATGCCCCTTCTTGATGAACGACAAAAACGAATCTTTGCTGAAGACGGTGGAGCAGATTTTGCCTATGCGTGTATGGCCGATGGAAAGAAATGGCGATTCCGTGTCAATCTGCTCACACAACAGGGATCTTTGGGATTGGTTGCTCGAAAAGTCAATGACAGCATCCCAGACTTCGAAAAGCTTTTCCTTCCACCAGCTATTGAAAAGCTTTGCAAGTTGGATCAAGGCATGGTGCTGCTGGCAGGAGTGACAGGATCGGGTAAAAGTACAACCATTGGCTCGATGCTCAATTATGTGAATCGTCATTATCGCAAGCATATTCTGACGCTTGAGGATCCTATTGAATTCGTTTTTACAGAAGATAAATGCTTGATCAATCAGCGAGAGATTGGTGTGGATGTCAAGAATTTTGAGATTGGCATGAAGCATGCGGTTCGTGAAGACCCGGACATTATTTTGGTTGGTGAGTTGCGAGATGTGGAGACGTTCAAGACTGCAATTCATGCAGCTGAGACAGGGCATTTGGTATTTGGTACGATTCACGCCGCAACAGCCCCAAGTACCATCACTCGTATTCTGGATCTTTTTCCGCAGGAAGAGCATGCTGCAATTCGTAGTGCGATTGCATTCAACATGAAGGGGATCGTTGCCCAAAAATTGTTGAAGTCAATACGGCCTGATGTGAGTCGTGTGCCTGTGGTTGAGTTGATGTTTTTTGATGGTCTCGTTCGAAAGTATGTTCTTGAAGAAGATGATCATTTGTTGGCTGATCATATTAAGAAGTCGCATCGTGATGGCATGCAAGATTTTACAATGAGCTTAAAAAATCTTATCGATCAGCAGTTGATTGATAGGAACGATGCTATGGAGATTGCTCCAAACAAAGAAGCTCTGACGATGTTGCTCAAGGGCATCGGGGTGACTTGATGGATGATGGGGCTCGAAGAAGGTGGTTGTTCCTGCAGCTTTGTGTCTGCATTGTCCTGTCATGTTCTGTTTCACCAGTGCGAGCTGAGGAGTGGCCTGCAACGTCACCGGAGTGGATTTCTCGTGGAGCTGGTGGAGGTCTCAGCCTTCTTTTGGTTTGTTGTTGGTGGCTCTTGGCACTTGGTTGGGTATTTACAACGGACTGGTTATCTCGAGATAGTGTGAGTCGTGGGTATGCCCCGAATTTCTGGGGTCCGTTTGTAGCTTTTCTGTTTGTTCCGGCAGCTATCGCGGCATGGTGGGTGCCTTGGGCATGGGCTTCTCTCCTCCTCACCGCAGTAGCGTGGCTGCTACCGCCCTTCGTCTATGTTCTGATCCGTAATCCAAAAGTGCCAAAATCGGAGAGAGTACTGACAGTCGGGCACACCAAGCGCGTGATGGCGCCACTGTTGGAGCGTGTGGGTCTAGAAATTGATACTATGGAAGAAGGTGGTGATGACTTGCTGCCTACCGTTGTTGTCCGGATGTCTCCCGATAAGGCAGAGTCAGATCCGTCAATGACGAAAAAGCTTGAGGCTGCTGCGGGCTATTTAGATGCGTGTACAGCAATGCAGTCAGCAATTCTGGTGCGAGCTGATAAGGTTCGCTTTGATGTTGCTGCGAGTGCCGTGCATATGCTTCATCATGCAGATGGTATCTGGGTAAAGCCACGTCTAATGACTTCAGCTGGCTCAAGGCGTGAACCAGAACAGTGGGCTGATGCACCACCATTTTCTCGTCCAGATGGCGATGCCATTTTGGTTGTTCTCAAGGCTGCAGCGGGTATTGATCCCAGAGCGAAGGGCCGTCAGCGTGGAGCCTTTGTGATTGATGTTGATGGACAGTCCCATCAATGCACGCTTATCGTTCAGACTGTCAAGACTGGTGAGCAAGTGGTTGTTGATATACAAAATAAACCACCATCTTTGGCAACATGTGCGGATCTGGGGATGGGGGCTGACCTTGTTGAGAAATTTACGAAGATCCTTGAGCTTTCAAAAGGCCTGCTTATTCTCTCATCTCCGCATGGAGCGGGACTAACAACCTCATTCGATGTTGCGATCAATACAGCTGACCGCCTCATGCGGGACTTCATTTCACTTGAGGATACCGCTGCACCGGCTGTTGACATTCAGAATGTAAAGCCTGTTCGATATGATACAAAGCAGGGGCAGTCAGCCATTGAAGTTTTAGAAAAGGCATTGCTTGATTACCCGGCTGGAGTTCTTGCGCGTGACCTTCGTGATCCTGCCTTGGTTGTTGAGTTGGTGCGGGTTGCTGAGCACGATGAGAAATTTGTTGTCGTCAGCCTCACTGCGTCAGATTCGATTGACGCGATCGCAAAAGTACAGTCCTGTCGAGTGCCTGTTGATCAATTAGGTGAGAGTCTAATTGGATCCCTTTCTCAGCGACTTGTGAGACGACTGTGTCCGCGTTGTAAAATAGCATTCAAGCCGCCACGTGAACTTCTTGTGAAACTGAAGAAAAGCCCAGAAGATGTGCCTCAGTTGTATCGTGCCTCTCAGCATGGGTGTCGTGTGTGTGGAGGGTTGGGATATATGGGGCGAACTGCAATTTTTGAGTTTACATCAGGACCAACGGTGAGGAAGTACGTTTCAGCAAAAGCAGATGTGCAGAAGATTCGTCAGGCTGCTGTGCATGATGGAATGAAAAGCCTTCGTGAATCTGGTACAGCGAAGGTGATAGAAGGGGTCACGTCTTTGGAAGAGTTGCAGCGGGTGCTAGCCCCGGCGAGAGCGAAAAAAACAGTGTCGGGAGGAAAACGAAAGTGATTAGTCTTGTGCTCCTGCTGATGATGGGTATTTGTGCCGGGCTCTTTTATCGAGAGGGCTTGTGGTCGGCGATGGTGGCAGCCATTAACGTTCTCTTCTCAGCAACGCTTGCAACGGCGTGGTATGAATGGCCAGCAGGACTTATTCAAGATGCAGTTCCTGGAGCGGGTTACGTTGTAGATTTTCTCTGTATTTGGATCTTGTTTGCTCTGTTGTTGACCATCACGACAGAAGTCACGATTCGAGTTTCACGTACCCGAGTGAAGTTTCCCATCTGGGTTGATCGTATTGGTGGGCCAGTCGTGGGGCTATTTGTTGGTTGGATTTTTATCTGTTTTGTTGCCACAACCCTGCATATGGCTCCCCTTCCACGTGATAGCATTCAACCAAATCCAACTCAACGCATGTTCGGTGGTTTAGCCCCGGATAGGAAATGGCTACAGTTTGTTCGAGGGGCGACTCGTCAGGGAGCGCCTTTTTCCCGACCAGGTGAAAATGAGGCAAATGTCTTTGATAAAGAGGCGGATTTTATTCTGAGATATGCAGATCGTCGAAAAAAACTCGAGTCGGAAGGTTCACTATGGGCGAAGCCTTGAGAAGTATTGAAACAGAACAAAATGAATATAAGCCTGTCAGTGGATTGGCTGTTGCCGCATTGTTTGCAGGCTTTTTTTCTGCAGGTGCACTAGTCACCCCATTCTTCTGGTTTGTTCCTTTTCTGGGTGTTGGTCTGGCAAGTCTTGGGCTTACAGATGTGAGCCGGCCGGGGGTTCAAAAAGTTGGCAGGACGGCGGCCCTATGTGGTCTGGCTTTGTCTGTAGGATTTGGTGCTCAAGCAATATCGTACTCGTATGTGAAGAGAAGTGTTTCTGCATCGCGTGCTGAGGAAGCAACGCGTCTGTGGATTGCAGCTATGCTTGATGCTCGAGTTGATGATGCGAGAGAAATGAGCTTCCTTGATGAGTATCCAATCAAAGAATTGGCCAAACAGTTGTCTGCCTGTGATGCTCTTGTGGAACCACATATTCAGATTATGGACAAAGGAGCATCTGATCTACGAACGTGGTTTGTGCAGGTCCGCATGGAGCCGTGTGATTCTGAACGTTTAGAACTGGTAGTCGAGGTAGCCCATGGGAAGGTTGCTCGGCAAGGTGGACTAGTCGAAAGGTGGATGGTTGTAGATGTCAAGTCAACTTCTACTTAACGATGTGCGGGTGGGAATGGCACAACTGAGTCAATCGAGTTTGTTCCAGCTGCAATCATAACGAGACGGTCAAAGCCAAGTGCTGCACCTACCCCATGTGGCATCGTTCCTTTGTGAGCATTAAGAAATTGCACGGGTTGTGGCAGCGGATCTCTCCCATCGGCAGAACGAATTTTATTTGCTTTCTGAATACGATCGGAAATGATGTCTCGGCGTATTTCCTCTTCCCAGCCATTGGCCAGTTCAATGCCATTGAGAAATAACTCAAATCGCTTGGCTGTGTTTGTATCATTGTCATCGAGGCGTGCAAAAGCAGACTGAGAAGCAGGCCATGCCTCAAGTGTTGTGGGTTTTTCAAGTCCCAGTTGTGGCTGTACCACCTCGGTCAGGATAGTCTCAAACCAACGATCCCAAACTTGTTGGTATTGGAGTTCGTTTTTAGGATTTCGGTAATAGGATTCCGGAAGATGAAGGTTTAACTTCTTGCCAGCAGAGCGCAGGTCGCCAAGGGAGGCTGAGAAAGGATCGACACCAGCGAACGTCTGAAATGCGTCAAAGCAAGAGACTCGTTCGATACCTTCTGTTCCAACAACTGCCGAGCATAGTTTTGCAAGAAACTCAGTGGTGTTGTCGAGTGTTGTCTGAGGTTCATACCACTCAAGGAGTGTAAACTCGACGTGATGGAGCTTTCCATGTTCTCCATCACGAAATGATCTGGCGAACTGATAGACAGGCCCTGAGTCTGCTGCCAAGAGCCGTTTCATAAAAGCTTCAGGACTTGTTTGTAAGAACATGGACGACCCCGTCGTCTGAATCGAGATCGGATCAATGTATGCTTCAGGTAGAATTTCAGTTGATAGTATTGGTGTATCAACTTCAATAAAACCAGATCTGTCAAAGAGATCTCGAAGTTTTGTTCGTACCGAGGCTCGTAATGCAAGAACAGGTCGAATAGTCACGGAGTAGCGGATGGCTTTCTTGCAGTCAGTTGTTCATTGGTTTCCCGATAGACAAGCACTGGGCACGGTGCTCGTCGAACAATTGACTCTGCAACACTTCCCATAAGCATTCGAGTCAATCCTGTTCGTCCATGAGTGCCGAGTACAATCATATCAGCTTTTCTTTCATCGGCTATGCGGACAATCTCAGAAGCAGGGTCACCAAGCAGAAGAAGGCGTGTGAATGTCAAAGATTTCTCAGTAGGAGTCACACGTTCAAGCATTGCAAGAATATGCTCAGAACTTGGTTCTGGAATGCCGTAGTACAACTCACCACCACCGTAGGCAAGGGGAGGCTCCTCCACATGTACAATAAGAAGCTCAGCGTCCTGTTGTTTTGCAAGTGACTCTGCGTGTAAGAGAACTGCGTCACTTGCATGAGAAAAGTCGGTGGGAAACACAATAGTGTTCTGTTTCATGAGGAACCTCCCAGAACAAACATCACAATGAAAACAAGATGTTCCGTGTCCAAGACAAGATGAAGACGAGACTCCTTTCTCGTTTATTCCAGCTGTATCTCTTCAATCTTATGCCAGTTACATGGAGGATGATGAAGGGGCTACGAGATATGTCTTTTTGAAAAAAAGAGTGAATGCATTAACGAAGGCGCATGCCTGGGAGGGCACCGGAATCGGGAGAAATCAGGAAGACACCTGGGTTTCCTGCACCGCTACCAGCGACAATCATGCCCTCACTTAATCCAAATTTCATTTGTCGTGGTGCGAGATTTGCCACTACCACAACAAGGCGACCAATCAAGTCCGAGGGTTCATGAAATCCCTTTATGCCCGCGAAGATCGTTCGAGTTGCATCTCCACCAAGGCTCACTGTCAGTTTCAGAAGTTTACGGGCATCTGGAACATCTTCAGCAGAAATGACTCTGGCGATTCGCAAATCAACCTTTGAGAAGTCGTCTATCGTACATTCTGCAGCAAGTGGTTCCGCAGCGAGAGATTCACCAGAGTCTGAATGTGTGTCTTGCACAGATTGGCTTCCTTTGTGTTGGTTTTTGGGGTGTGAGGATACTGTCTTTACGGATTGTTCTTTTACCACGTTGAGCATCGATTCAATATGTGTTGGGTCTACTCGACGCATGAGTGGCTTGAATGTATTTACAGGTGCATTCACAAGGGGATGCTGAGATTCCTCCCATTTCGTAATCGTTCCTCCTAAAAGAGCGCCAACCCTCTGAGAGATTTCTGGGAGAACAGGGGTGAGATACACCATTATTTGTCGGAATAGATTGAGTGCAACACTCGCTACCTGTTGGAGTTTTTCAGCAGATGCTGGACCATCCTTGGCAAGCTTCCAGGGCTGTTCTGTATCAACATAGGCATTTGCCCGATCAGCTGCGAGCATAATGATTCGCATAGCACGAGCAAAGTCGCAGTTTTCATAGGCAGCTGCAATTTCAAAAGAATCTTTTGCTGCAGTGTCAAAAAGGCCTCCATCATCAGGATAGGTTTTTGAGAGACCGGTTGATTGGAGCCATCGTGCTGTTCGACTGGCAAGATTAACGACTTTACCAATCAGGTCTGAATTTACCTTCGTGATAAACTCATCAAGATTGAGGTCAATGTCATCAATACCACCAGATAATTTGCTGGCGTAGTAGTAACGAAGCGCACTGGGATCAAGGTGCTCAAGATAGGTTCTTGCCATAATAAACGTTCCACGGCTTTTGGACATTTTCTGACCATTGACGGTTAGAAAACCATGGACCCGAACCTTTTTAGGCAATGCAAGGCCAGCAGCTTCGAGCATGGCTGGCCAAAAGAGTGTGTGAAAGTAAGTGATATCTTTCCCAATAAAATGATGGATTTCCGCTTTTGTGTCGTCGTTTTGATCTCGTCCCCACCAACCTGAAAGGGATTCACCATGTGCATCACACCATTCTTGCGTAGCAGCTAGATAGCCAACCGGAGCGTCAAACCAAACATACCAGTACTGACCAGGCGCATCGGGAATTTCAAAACCAAAATAAGGGGATGGCCGTGAAATATCCCAGTCGCGTAATGGATCATTTAGAAAATGTCCGGCGAGATAGTTTGCAATCCGTGAGTCGAGTGCATCTGAGGACTGTGTCCATGAGTTGAGAAAATCATGAAGTTTTTCAATTGTCACGAATAGATGGTTCGCCGAACGTACTTCTGGAGTCGCTCCAGACAGTGTGCTGATGGGATTGACTAATTCAGCAGGTCCGTAGGTTGCACCACATTTCTCACATGAATCACCATATTGATCAACTGCACCACACTTTGGGCACGAACCCTGTACAAAGCGATCCGCAAGAAACAAGTTGGCCTCTGGATCAAAAAGTTGCTGTACGTCTCGGTTGACAATGAGCTCTTGTTTTCGAAGAGCCTGCCACATTGTTGCACATAGCTGTTTATTGGCGGTACTGTCGGTTGATCCATAATGATCAAATTCAATCTGAAAATCATTGAAGTCTGCAAGATGGGCTTTTCGCATGTCAGCTATAAGGTCTTGTTCACTTCGGCCTTCTGCTTTGGCACGAATCATGATCGCTGTACCATGGGTATCATCCGCACAAAGATAGATTGCCTGATGTCCACAGAGTTTTTGAAAACGGACAAAAATGTCGGTTTGGATATATTCGACAAGATGCCCGAGGTGTATGTGGCCGTTGGCGTAGGGCAGGGCAGAGGTGACAAGAATACGGCGATCAGGCATAGCTACGGATTGTAGGTGGTAATGAGGTAATGAGGTAACGATGTTGAAATAGGGGCATCAGGGCAAGACCAACTCTTTAAGTATTCTCAAAAAGTGATCTTGTGGCTCCGGGAGGCTCTCGCCACCATCCTTGTTTTATTCCCCAGCGTGGAGCATTGGATGATCACTTTACGACACGCAGTCCATTGCGTGCTTGTCGGTGCGGCCTTTTGGATGGCTATTTCCCCAGTTCAGGCTGATTCAGATGAGCAGACAGCAACAGCTCAGGCAGCCATGGATGCTGCTACCCAAGGGGATGTCATTCTTCTGAATTTTGCTGCTACGTGGTGTGGGCCGTGTCGTCAAATGGCACCAATTATTGGTGAAATAACCGCTGCTGGATGGGTTGTTCGACATGTAGATGCTGATCAAGAACCCAATCTGGTCAAACGTTTTGGAGTCACTGGAGTGCCTTGCTATGTGCTGCTTGTCCATGGAGAAGAAGTGGGACGAATCAATGGTGCGACCACACGAAACGACCTTGAAAACCTTCTTAAGAAGAGTAGAAAGCCTCTTGGACTGGCTGACAATCCCTCGACGCCGGGAAGGATGGATGTTCCTCAAGCTCCTCCAGTGCCGGGGATTCCTCTACCGGTCGTACCAGCAGGGCCGTTGTTGACTGAGCCGAAAGAGCTTTCACAAAATCTCCCGCATGCGGTAATACAAAGTTCTGATCTACCAGAACCTCTTTCTGTCAGCCCATCAAACGCTATAAAAAATGTGTCGCATGAAGCGTCGGCGCAGATTCTTTCGGAAGAAAAACGTCAGCGGCTTGAACGGAAACTTCTGCAGGCGACTGCTCGATTACGAGTCGATGATCCTCAGGGTATGTCCGGAGGTACAGGAACAGTCATAGATTGCCGTCAAGGCGAAGCACTCATTCTGACATGCGGTCATATTTTTCGTGATTCTGATGGGAAAGGAAAAGTAAAGGTGGACCTTTTTAGTCCAAATGCTCCACGAGGTGTTGCTGGACAAGTTGTGGCGTATGACCTGACTCGGGACCTTGCACTTGTGAGTATTTTTACAGATCAGCCTATCGAGGCTGTCAGTGTAGGTGGTCCTGAAGAAAGGACAAAAGCAGGTGAGTCTGTTGTAACTGTCGGTTGCAATGGAGGTGATGATCCAACAATACATTACAGCAAGGTAAATGGTGTTGATAAGTATCTTGGCCCAGCGAATGTACAAGTAGCCGGACAGCCCGTTGAAGGTCGTAGCGGCGGTGGTTTGTTTTCACTTGACGGAACACTCATTGGTGTCTGCAATGCGGCAGATCCAGCAGATAATGAAGGTCTTTTTGCTGCACTGCCGGCGATCCATGAACATCTTGACGAAGCAGGATTGGCATTTGTTTATCGAAGTGTCTATCCAAGTGGTGGTTTGCCACAGGGAGCCACTGATCCATCATCTGTTATTCCAAATATGCCAGATGAAATGCCAGAGGTTGCTTTTGATCGCCGAGATCGGGCAAATGCTGTTCCAACCGCATCGAGTGGTATGGACCACGCGGTATCACAACAGGGTGCAATGCATCAGCATTCTGGTGCATCGCTCTCGGATGGAGAACAGACGTTGTTAGATCATGTTCGTCAGCACAAGGGCAAGGCAGAGGTGATTTGTATTGTACGTCCACACGGATCACCACAGGGCGCAAGCGAAGTCTTTGTTCTTCAGGATGCGAGTGAGGCATTTGTCGAACACCTTTCACGAACCCACCTTGGTCGTGATTCTCCGGCAGATCCAGAGACACTCCTCGAGTCATCTTCTTCAGAAAAGTAGATGAATCCATGTTACAGATTCTTGTGAGGCATGGTGAGAGTGTCTCAAATACTGAAGGTCGTGTGCAGGGGCAGGAAGATGTTGCACTATCTCAGTTAGGAGAGGCCCAAGCAAAAGCTCTTGCTCAGTGGAGCGTTAAACAATTCAGTAAAACCAGAGAAGCCATTGATGAAATCTGGTCAAGTCCACTGATTCGTGCTCAATGTACAGCTGTTCGTATTGCCGAGGCTCTGGGCTTGCCACTTTCCATTGATGAGCGACTTTCTGAATTACATGCCGGTATCTTTCAAGGTCATTTGTGGGTGGATCTTGAAAAGAAATTTCCGAAGGCCTTGGCATTGTGGAGGGAGGGTACTATGGACTACGCAATTCCTGGAGGAGAATCGCGTGCACAACTTGCAGAGCGAGGATGTCAGGTGCTGGAGTCATTAGCATCCCGAGCGGCGAACCGTATGATTATCGTGGCTCATGGAGGCATCCTAACAGCAGCTCTTGGTAGGCTTGTTGGAAAAGCACACCCACTTTTAGCCTCGTGTGCCGAGCGACCATTTACGAAATTGCCGGCCTTGGCAAATTGTTCAGTCAGTTTTCTTGAGTGGCCAGGGCCATCGTTACTCTCATTCAACAGAACTGAACATCTTAAGGATCTATGACTTGATCATTTGATGCAGGCATACATTGCCAGCAAAATTACCATCGGAATCTCTTTGGTAATCAGTTATTCTCAGAAGAGATGATAAGCACTATTCATACAACCCGATCGATACTGTTGGTATTCTCCATGCTGCCTGCTGCATGTGCGATGGGAAAGGAGTTTCATCAGGCATCCGGTTTTTCTGGTCCGCGTGCTATGGCTTATCTGAAGGAGATATGTGATTTAGGGCCGCGAGTGAGTGGTTCACCGGGAATGGTTGCCCAGCGGAAAAGATTAGTAGAACACTTTCGAAATGCTCAAGGGCTTGTGCGTGGTCAAGCATTTAGACTAGAGGATCGCCGCAGTGGGAAGCCGGTGCACATGGAAAATTTAATTGTGGAATGGCATCCCAATCGAAGTAAACGCATCCTCCTAGGCGTTCATTACGACACACGCCCATTTCCGGACCGTGACCCGAAGGATCCTAAAGGAATATTTCTTGGAGCGAATGACGGAGCTAGCGGTGTGGCAGTGCTTATGGAGTTAGCTCAATTTATGAAAATGATTCCAGAACCGTTGGGAGTCGACTTCGTTTGTTTTGATGCGGAAGAGTATGTGTTTGGCCCACGTGATCCGTATTGTTTAGGTTCAACATATTTCGCCCGTACCTATGTTGCTGACAGAATCGCGGATAAGAATTTGCATGAATATCAAGCTGGGGTCATCCTTGATATGGTGGGGGATAAAGATCTGCAGATCTGGCAGGAACAGCAGAGTGTCATGTGGCCAGATACTCAGCCAGTCGTTCAGGAAATCTGGTCGATGGCGTCACGGCTTGGAGTGCGGGAATTCATACCAAGGCCTAAATATACGGTTCAGGATGACCATGTGCCGCTTCGAATGATTGCGAAAATACCTACCTGCGACGTTATTGATTTTGATTATCCAGCCTGGCACACAACAGCAGATATACCCTCAAATTGCTCAGCTGATTCTCTGGAGTCTGTTGGCCGGGTGATTCTGTCGTGGTTGCGAGGTCAGCAGTAGGTGATGAGAGAAAACACAGATTGTTCAGCATGTGGCTCAGCACGAGATGGAAGAGTGCCGCTCGTGATGCCAGATTTTATGATTGATCAACCAATCAAGTTGTCACTTTGGCTTATGTCATGTGGTGAGAAGGTGCTACGTGGTGACCGTGTTGCTGAAATACTTGTTGGGGCTGCTACCTTTGATCTGGAAGCACCTATCTCTGGGCGATTAATGTGCCAGCTGGTTGAGGAAGATGATGTGGTTACGACAGGAATGATACTTGCCGAGTTCTGTCCGTTGGAGGATTAATACGTTGAGAGCCTTCTGGAACTCAACTCATGTTCTCAATGATGCGAAGTGCCGATTATGGTTGCTCTCGCTGAGTGGCGGCATATCAATGTTTGTGATCCAGCCGCCGGTTGATATTTGGTGGGCTGCATGGTTAGCCCCTTTGCCCTGGTTGTCAGTTATTCGTCTAAAAGAATTGGGGTCGAAGCACCCGTGGCATATATTGTGGTGTGCAGGGTTTCTGCATTGGTTGTTGGCTATCCATTGGTTAAGACTTCCTCATCCAGCAACATCGATCGGTTGGATTGTATTATCAGCCTATTTAGCGTTTTACGTTCCTCTCTTTATATGGATTGCACGTTTTTTTGTGCACAAAAAAAACATTTCACTCATGCTTGCTGCTCCTTTAGCATGGGTAACGTGTGAGCAGATCAGAAGTACTCTGCTTGGAGGCTTTACATTTGCCAGCCTAGGGCATTCACAGTGGAGATGGACGCTTCTCATTCAAAGTGCAGATCTTTTTAGCACTGTTGGTATCAGTGCACTGATTATGCTTGTTGCAGCTTCTCTCGTCTCGCAGTCCATAAAAAAAATGGTGATTGCTGCGAGCATTTTTGGAATCCTGCTTATATATGGTGGATGGAGAATTGTTGAAGAACCAGAGCCAATGAGTGAACCACTGGATGTTCTTCTTGTCCAAGGTTCCATTGATACAGAACTCAAGCATCAGCGAGGTTCAGAAGCTGATGTAACACGACATTATGATGAATTGACGATACAGGGGTTAGAAAATGTATCAGGCGTATTACCGGATCTCATCGTGTGGCCAGAAACCATGTGGCGATGGAGTCTGCTAGATATTGATCCGAGAGAGATACTGCCTGAAAGTGTCGTGGAGCAGCTTGTTGGGCCATCTGATGAGACAACAAAGATTTCAGGTGTTGATCGACAGCGTGAGTGCCGAGAGATTTTGGAGCAGGAGCGACTTCAAGCACTTGCTGTCTACGCACGTCGATATGGCACGAATTGGCTTGTTGGTGTCGATAAACAGGAAATCTCTCCCATTTTTCCGAGCGGAACCCGCAACTTCAATTGTGGACTTTTCCTTGATCCGGATGGGAAGGTTCGTGACTGTTACGAAAAAATGTATCCCGTGATGTTTGGGGAATACATTCCACTGGCAAATTATTTTCCATGGCTGTATTCACTCACACCACTTCCAACTGGATTGACTGCCGGCTCAGAGCCAGTTGTTGTACCAATTAAGGATTTCCAAGTGACAGTCAATATTTGTTATGAAACGGCTCTTCCAGGAGCCGTTCGGCAGCTTGTTCAGTTCCTCCAGAACAAGCACACAAAACCAGATGTCCTTGTTAATCTGACCAACGACGGTTGGTTTTGGGGCTCCAGTGAACTTGATATGCACTTGGCATCTGCAGTTTTTCGAGCCGTTGAGGTCCGAACGCCTGTGGTTATTGCTGCAAATACAGGTTTCTCCGCTTGGATCGATGGTTCAGGACGGCTTCTCGCTCGGGGGCCTCGCAGGTCTACAGGGACGATTCGGGCGCTCGTGCAGCCTGATGGAAGGCAAAGTTTGTGGTTATTTTGGGGGAATCTACCGGCTTGGGGGTGTGTAGCGGTCACAGGATGTATCATAGGTAGAGGCAGGTGGTGGAATACGAAGGCAGGTGGCTGTCAGATTTGAGTCACATTGACCTAGCAGCCGATCAAATTCTAGTCTGTTCCTTAGGAAAATGAGGGTGCGAGATGGATATTCTCGGCAAGATTTTTGTGTTTGCAGTGTTTATCATGAGCCTTGTGTTCATGAGTTTCGCTGTTGCGATCTTTGCATCTCACACAAATTGGAAAGCAGAAGCTGAACGGTTAGAACAAAGCTTAAATGTTGACAAAGCAAAGCGTGGTCTCCTTCTCGAGACAATCGACGGCCTGCAAGAAAAGGTAGCCAATTCCGAGGCAGAGCGTGATCAGGTTGTCGCAAAACTTCAGTATGCTCTTGCTGAACAAAGTACAGAATTAAAGGATCTAAAATCCAAAAGAGATGACCTTGTGGCAAAGGCAACAGAGGCCATTAATGAATTGAGTGTTGTACAAGCTGAATTAAAACGAGCAACGGACAATGTTGAAGAACTCAGGGAACAAGTTCGGAGTCAGCAGATGAAGGTCGATGAGCAGATCGGTGAAGCTGTTAAGATATCTGCAGAACTTCATGAAAAGCAGTCAACGCTTGCCATTGTTGAGGAGCGGAAGGCACAACTTGAGAAACAACTTGTAAATGCTCGAAGGCTTTTGAAACAATTTGGCTTAGCGCTCGATAGCATGCCCAAAGACAGTGAGGAGTTTCCAACAGTTAATGGTGTTGTTACGGCTGTAGTTGACAATGCAGTCGAAGTATCTCTTGGTGGTGATGATGGGTTACAGATGGGGCATGTATTGGAACTTTATCGTAATGATCAATATGTCGGTCGAGCTGTTGTTAAATCTGTGAAACCAGATCGTGCCTTTGCAATTATTCAAAAAGAATATGCACGAGGCATTGTGCAGAGAGGCGATCGCTTCACCACTCGACTAAGAAAAGCAGCATAGTTGTGGTGAGGCACAATCCGTAGTATTGAGTAAGACAATGGATGATGAGCAACAACAAGTAGACCAGCCTCGGGCGCCAATGAATGTTTACACTGGGATGCTCGCTATGGCATTTGTTGCAATCACTATTGCTTGCATCATCTTAGCCGTTGATCTTTTCTATCGTGGACTTCCGTTGAAACCGTAACCAGATGTTTGCATGGCTACGTCAACGCAGGCGACGTGCTCTTCGTGAACAGCCTTTTCCGTCTTCCTGGGACGGTTTTATGAGGCGGAATGTCCAACAGACGCATTGGCTAGATGAGTCTGAGCGTCAGTATCTGCGGGAGTGGATGGCTGTTTTTATTGCGGAGAAGTGTTTTGAGGGTTGTGGTGGCCTTGTCGTTACAGATGAGATTCGAGTGACCATTGCTGCGCAGGCGGGAATCATTGTACTTGGACTTCAGAATGAGTATTTCGATGCCCTTCAGTCTGTCATTGTGTATCCGACTGATTATATTGCGTCACGATCGATACCACTTCGTGGAGGTGGCGAATTAGCATGGCAAGAAGTGCGGCTTGGTGAGACATGGTCTGGAGGAAGTGTTGTTTTGGCATGGTCTCGTGTGCTTGAAGGAGGGCGCCAGCAGAAGGGCTGTCGTAACGTCGTGTTCCATGAATTTGCCCATCTGGTTGATCTTTTTGATGGGATGATAGATGGAATTCCTCTGCTTGAGGGAGATCGTAAGGGGTGGGCGAAGGCTTTCTCGAAATGCCAACTCGATTTTGAAAATGCTTTAGCAAACAAAGAGCCAACCGTTCTTGATGCTTATGCTGCTGAAGGACCGTCAGAGTTTTTTGCCGTTGCCACGGAGTGTTTTTTTCAAGATCCTCACAGACTTGCCAATCATGATGACAAATTATATGAACTGATGACTCTCGCGTGGCGACAAGATCCGAAGAGTCGATCACCTATTCAGCAGGATGGCTAAGGCTGCTGTTCTTGTGGGTTTTCGCCGTTGGTGGCTGTATTCCCTTCAGTTTCGTTGTTTGATTGCTGTCTGCGAGAAACAAGTGAGGTAATGATTCCACCAGGTGATGCGAGTATCAGTCGATCTGTATGTCGATTGACGACTGGTATGCTAAAAGGATCCAGGCAAAACTGTTGCAAACGGCGTCCATCAGAAGGATCAACGGTAGCTAGGCGTTCCATGTCATCGAGACACCAGAGTTTATTTGCTGCAATGGTTAGCAGTTGAATCTTTTTTGAATGAGTCCAAAGCCATCGTCCATCTTCAGCGGCAAGGGCGGTCAGGCCTCCGGTAGAGAGCGGAACAAAAATAGTATTATCTAATTGCCAGATAGCTCCTCGGACAGAATCTGTAAGTGGCTCTCTCCAAGCAAAAACATTACCAGTGGGAAGAAGATCAATTCGAACGACATCACTCGCGGATGTCCCGGAGTTTATTGCAGTAAAGAGTGAATCATTACTGATGAGGAGTTGTCCTGAAGGTGGTCTGCCAATTTGAAATTCTAGGCGAATCCAATCAGGTGTAGCCTCTAAGAACCGCGAAATGGTTCCAGCGGTGGTGCACCATAATACTCCCTTGTTGATTGGTAACGGAGGGAATGCTAGAGAGCTATGCGTACTGATCTGCCACGGTGATGTATCATCATCGACATCATTGAAGCTTACGGCTTTCAGTTCCGTTTCTTGAGTCGTGGTTTCATCCTGCCCAGAAGTTACAAGAGTATTTTCTAGCCCAGATGTCTTCCTCAGGGGATTTATTGGTAGGCGAAGTAACCGTCCTCGCTCTATGGGTACATATACCCAATCACCACTGATAGCAGGTGTTCCTGTAGCAGGACTGGGAAGTGGGTATTTCCATAGCGTGTGGCCAGATTGAGCAGCAATACCCGTGACTACAAAATCACCTGCAATGACGACTATCCCACTTCCAGCCGTAGGCGGAAAGTAACTCTTTGTTCGAGGGTCACGATGGTGTGTCCACAAGACTGATCCCACTGTAGGAAGACCCGTAGGAAGGTCTGCTTCAGCAGGCTCAACTGGAGCAGCTATACCGTGCAGGCTGCCGTCACCAGTTGAAGCTAGAACGAGTCCTTCAGCTATTGTCACGTGTGTCAGTCGTGTGGCATGAGAATCGAAAGGCACTTGCACGATCCATTCACGTCGGAGTCCTACATTTTCTGCGACAAAAGCATCTCCAAGTGTTCCCCAGACACGTTCGGCGGACTGGCATGGCATGGTCCGGAGGCACAAGGTGCTAATTACAAGAAGTATTAAGAAGGTGAAACGCATGGCAATCATC
>CACORA010000032.1 GCA_902629495.1 Planctomycetaceae bacterium | reverse complement strand
GGAATCGTCGTGTTCGGGCGCAGCGGGATCGGACCAATGAACGTATTGGTCAGATCGAGCCTTTGGAAACGCGTATTGCCTTGGCTGCAGATGTCTTCGCGCAGCAGAACCTTGGAGCGATTGATGGTGGCTGGCAGGTTGTCGTGTTAGATGCCAATGGAGATGATCTCTATATCAGGCATACACTTGAAACAACAGGTGATCCTGATGCCACCAATGTGCTTCAGTACGATACTGATGTTAATTTTGTCGCCCCGCAAACGCTCGACGAATCCCCAACAGATTATAGAGATATTCTTGTTACATACGGTCGTCGTAATACGCAGGTTGGTGGGGCTGTGGATTTCGGTAATTCCGTGGATAGTGAAGTAGAAATTGAACTTCAAACGGCTGCGGAAGCTTTCATTACCCCTGTGGGAACCACGTCCTCTGTCAATGCAGTCGTGCCGGGGACATTGACTGGTCAGTTTTCCATTCCTGATTTAGTAGGCGAGGATGAAATATTCTTCACGAGTCAATATCTCAATCCACTCGCTCCGGCAGCTAATCCAAGGCAACCGTTACAGTCTCCTCTTGTTTTCAGTAGTGATAGACAGTCCTGGTCGGAGACAGTTACCTTTGCCCACTCGAATGATATATCTGACAATGGTAATGCGACCTCTGTTACCGTCTCTGTAGGTGGTTTTTATAATTACCAAACGGGTGAAGTTTTTATTGATTTTACAATGACACAAGGCGCCATCGGTGGCACCAATATCCCACCTGACTGGGTCTTTCCAGCCCTCAATACAATTAGTGCAGAGTATGCTGCACCGATCATTCCAGACAGTGCCGCCCATATGCAGCTTGCCCCAGGGCTTGATCTGAACAATGGGCTCTATGTTGATCTGCCATCAGAAGGATCAAGCGTCAGGATTTCAAGCCCTTTGGTCAACGCAGGAACAACCAATGAAATTGCGTTGGGTGCGACCAATGTCTTCGTTGATGCACCCGTGACCTCCGATGCAGGATTCTTTGTTCTTGGTACAACCGCTAACGGTGATCCAGCGGCACTCGTGCAGGATGGTATTGGCGGACGCTGGTGGGGTGGTGGAGCTGGTAGTACGGAAGTAGAAAATATTGTCTTTACAGCGCCTGTGACGGCCCCAGATGTGGGCATCATTGTTGTGGAGCAGGCCGAGCAGGACGACACGGCTGACAGCCGTGGTCACCTGTATGTGTCATCCTCGGGTTCGATCACGTCAACAGGTCAGCTATCTGTAGAAGCATTTGCATCAGATATCATTTATGAAGGTGACGTCTCAGCGGTGGGTGTACAATCCTATCGATGGATTACACGGGAAGATAACACGCCTCTGCGATTTGTCACCACAAGTTCAAGTGGCGCATCGGCTGGTTCTATTTCTGCAGCGACACTGGATGTGCTTGTTTCAAATCAGGGGGTCGCAAGTCCGTCAAATTCCATTGAGCATGTGATTGATCTGGATACAGCGGTCGACAGTATGCGGCTCTCTGCAACGCAGGGGCTTGGGCCGAATTTTGCGATACCTCCCTATCGGTATGATATTTCCATTCGAGAGCAGGACGCATTGTCAATTGATGCGTCACTTGCATCTGGTGGTCCTGCATCAATTCGAGCTGGGGGGGCACTTTCCGTGAATGCCACCCTTCGCTCAGTTGGGGATCTCACCATGATTAGTACGGGTGGCGCTGTGATAGGAACCGCCTGGCTGACCACCTCAGAAGGCTCAATTGATATCTCTGGCACGTCCGTTGATATTGCGGGACGTTTGCAGGTGTTAGCACCGCCAGTGGATGAGTCTCTGGCCGACATTAACGTGGTTGCCACCAATGGAAATATCGTTCTGGGTGGAGGAGCACTCGCTGTCAATCGTATCCGACTTGAGCAGAATGGTGCTGGTACCGTGAGCTCTGGGGCGATTGTTGCGTCCGAGTATCTGGATGTCTTCTGCGAGGGGGTTGTTGCCCTGCGGACAGATAGCCGGTATGTCAACATCGATGCTGACGACGATGTGTCTATCGTTGAAACTGACGATGCTGAGTTTGTTATCGATACGGTTGGTCTGGCATCTGTTATTGTTGAAGGCACCGACCCGAATGACGGCACTGGTCGTGCTGCGTTGAAAGCTATGCTTCGTGGCGCCGATAACATTCTTGTCTCGGCGCCGCGAGGAAGTGTTAATGTCACAGCCCAAACAGCGAATGATCTGTTGATGGGTGATGCGGCCGGTCTGCTTGCTGGTACGGCGTCATCCATGCAGGCTGCTGGGAATGTTTCCGTGCGATCGACACAAGGTGATGTCTTCGTGCTTGATGCACCATTAGCAGGTGACGGGGAGCTGGTGGCTCGTGCTGCATCAGCCGATAATGGATCAGGAGGAAACCTGAATGGCACCTATGCCCAGAATGTACCAGGTGTCATCCCTGCAACCTTGACAGCTCCTGGTTTTGGAAACCTCAATCAGAACGGCAATTTTGCAGCAGTCTTTCCTGGTGACTCCCTTCAAAATAATGCGGGTGTTGGATTACTGCGTGTTCGCGATATCGTGCTGTTGCGAGGACAGACCAATCAGAAAGAAAACGGTCTCTATCAAATTGCCCAGTTGGGAAGTACAACAACGCCATTTGTACTCAGGCGTGTCGCACGTACTGATACAACAGCAGAGTTTGCCACGAACACATTTATTTCCGTCACCGACGGAGAGTTTGAGGGAACGTCTTTCCAGGTTGGTGCGTATGCAAACGTTCTCAATACAACGCCGCTTGAGGTCACCAGTGGAAATGACCGCTCAGTAGATGAATTAACGGTACGTCTTGCCACAGAGGTAACACTCGCAGGGACGTTTAATGGTGCAGGCCAGATCACTGCTGATGCCAATGGTGCACTATCGATCAATGATATTTCTGTGAACCAGTTTGATATGGTACTGGTGCGGGGTGGGGTCACACTTGAAGCCGGGTCATCATCCATCGCCAATGGTGTCTATGAAGTCACGCAGGTGGGCGATGCAGGAAACCCCTGGATCCTGACGCGATTCAATGCCCCTGGCACGCTGACGCCTGTTGAAGAGGCAATTGTTGTAGTGGCCGAGGGCTACTATCGCACAGAGCTGACCGGTGAAACACTGGCTGTTTCCTTCAACGGTCTGGGGATTGTGGACGTTCCTATTGCACCGGTTTCATTAACGACGGAAATCGGCTCCTACGATCCAAGTGATCTCTCAACATTTGTAGTGAGCACGAATGGTGATACGAATACCGCTGCCGGATCACTTGGTAAAATGTTGCACCTCGTTCAGGATAATAGTGCAAAAGACATGAGTTTTGAGACTGTCAAACAGACCGTTCGATTCGCCAATGAACTTGGGAGTATCACTGGTCCGACCGGCACTATCGTGCTTCGGCAGGAACTCCCAGTCATCGATAAGCCATTCACAATCGACACCGCAGCCGCAGTGCGTTATCCCCTTTCTCAATCGGCCAGTCAGCCGATCGTGATCGACGGCTCTCGTATTACGTCAACTCGTGAGAATACCTTCGTCACGCAGCAGACCATTGATGAGGGGGGTGTCAACGGATTTGAGTATAAGAGTGGTGCGTCCACCGTGTTGACCCCGACCCCTGAAGAATCTACACAGAGTCGTATCAGTGGTATTCAGATTAGTGGCTTTGAAAAGGGTGGCGCGATTGTGATCGATGGAGCCAGTAACCTTTTGGTTGAAGGGCTGACCATTGGTCTTAATGAGAATAATCGCTCGCAGGCTGTGAAATATGGCATTCATGTCACGGGTGCATCCGGGGCAGCTGGTCCCGTGACCCTGTTGGATAATGATATCTTTTCAGCGTCTATTTTTAGCGATGCTGCCAGTCCGCTTCCGCTGGAGGGGGCTGGTGTTTTGATTGATGGAACATCTCAGGATGTTCAGGTTGTTGGTGGTTCGATCGGAGGATCGCAGGGCAGTAATGTGTCGGGCGTGATTATCGAAAGCAGTAATGACAACACCACACGGGCCAATTCCATTGGTGTCAACGAGTTGCCGATAGTCAATGTCACCACAACAACCAATCGATCAACGATCACTTTCGATCCGGCAGATTGGAATGTGATCGGCGAAGATCTGCATCTTGGACAGATCGTAACGGGGACGGGGATCACAAGCGGTAGCGAAATCATCCATATCGATCCACTTAACGGCCAGATTGTGCTTTCTGAGCGAATGAATGTAAGCGGAATAAACCCCATCACCTTTGGTGCGGCGGATCGAACCGTTGTCAGTAACAACTTCTTTGGTGCTGAGATGCGATCTGGACATGTCCGGATGACGAACACCACGGTTTCAGATAATGTCCTGGATGGTGTTGTTGTTGGTACTGCCATTCCAGATCAAATCTGGGCACGTATTGGTGCTGGCATTGCTCTCAACACCAGTGGTGCAGTTGATCCAACGGTTCGAAGCTCGTCGAGCAATTCGATTAACTCAAACGGTCGGTATGGTATTCGGTTTGCCAGTGGTATCAATTCCAACACGCTGTCAACATCGCTGGCTCCACCGGCGTTTATCACGACGGTAATTTCCGTACAGGGCAACTACATTGGAACGGATGTCAATCTGACCGATGGACTTCAGAATGGTCGATCTGATTACCAGTGGGACAATATCGATCCAAGCACGATTGACCCCCCTGATAATCCCGACGGTAATCCATTCGGAAGAACCCCGCCACCTGGAAGCGGCTTTGAATCACTTGTAACCTCCAAGGATCCGACGGGTGATACCCCAGCGGAAGATAACGGAAACGGTAACATTAGTGCCGATCTTGGGCCACCAACATCCGGAACAACTCTACCACCGGGTGATGATGATGGTACTGTCAGGCTGCCGCCACGACTCTAAGGGGAGATCTGGACACCGTTGACAAACACTTCGACTGGTGCGGCTGAACCATTGAGAATATTGTCGGTCACGCCTGGGGTCGCTGTGGCTGGATCCGTGCCGATCCCAAAGGCTCCAGCAATGTTAATGGATCCGGTGCTGAGGCCCGCTGGATTGAGTGTTGGGTCAATGGTGATTGCGGTTTCAGTTGCTCCCGCACTTACAAGTTCCGCATTCCCGCTAATCACAGATGTGAAATTGAACGTGTTTAGGTCTGTTGCGACCGTGGTGCTATCAATATAGATCGCGGCAGCGGTTGTTGACGCTATTGACAGGGTATTCGCCCCAGTGGTTGCGATGGTTCCTCCGTTGGTCGCCACAAATCCACGAGCATTGGTGCCACCAAGAGCTATATCAAGATTCTGGAAGTTGATGCTTGTCCCAACAGTATTGTTTGCAAGCAGAATGCCCTCCGCGCTGGGACCTGCCGTGGTACCACCAATCTGCGTGGCACTGAACCTGAATGTTGGATCGAAGGTACCAGCAGTTTGTGAGTTTTCGACAAGAATGCCTGTGGTACCGGTGCCCTGAAGATCAAGGCCGGTAAAGTTGACTGTGGTATTGCCAGTCACGTTATTGATGAAGATGCCATCACCTTGATCAAAGAGTGGATCAACACCGGGGCCGAAAATCGTAATTGTGTTGGGGGTTGCTGTTGCATTTGATGTCCCAGCAATCTGGGCCAGATAGCCAAGGCTCCCTCCAGCTGGTGGTGAATTGACGATGGTGCCGAAATACGTGAAGTTTGGTGCGCCGCCGGCGATGACGATAGCTGCACCATCAGTGTCCTTGATAATGCCAGCTGAGAAGCTTGGGCTTGCCAGGATATTTGGCACTGTTTCAACAGTTGTAGTGGAATAGTCGTTGACAAGCGCGATGGCGGTCGACACGCTGTTGACCAGAGTTGTGTTGCCGATATTGATGGTCGGTGAGGTGGTATAGGTTGGATCACCATTGGCATCAATCAGAATGCCTTCTCCTCCCACATCAAGAATCTCATTTGATATGGTCGTACCAGATGGTGCTCCTCGGTATGCCAGATCGACCGTTCCGCCGGTCATGTTGTTGATGTCAATAATGGTGCTGGCAATGCCACCATTGAATGTTATGTCATTGGCGATTCGGCCAAAGTAGTTGACGTTCACAGCTCCACCAGATGAGGCGGTGCCATCACCGATCTGGAACCCAACATTATTCATATTGCCAATGGCGGTGTCTGAAAATTCGATGCCACCTGTGGCATTGGCCAGAAGTACACCCTTCTGGAGGTTGGTGCTGCCATCACCACTGATGATGACGTTGCGAACGGATGAGCCACCATTTGTTGAGATAGTTGTGTTGAATGGATTGGCTGTGGTGCCAAAGCGTTGGGCGGTGCCATCAAGGCTGGCTGTGACGTTATTTCGTACGCCGATGGCAGAACCGTTGATGGTGAGGTTTGCAACTGTAACGCCTCCCTGACCATTGAGATCGACACTTGGACCGGCCGGATTACTCAGTACAGGGTTATTAGTTGTGAGTGCATCAATTGTTACAAGTCCGTTGACACCACAATTGGATTGGCCTTCGATGATCAGGTTGCCACCACTGCCAACAAGGAATTGATTGGGGGCATTGAAGCTGAATGTTCCGCCATAGAGGTCACTGGGGCTGGCTGACGACGAGGCTGACAGCCCTTCATGGACATACACGATGTCCCAGGCATTGGTGGCGACCGCATCAGCTTCTGCAAGCGTCTGGAATGGTGATTCGAATGTACCGTCACCACCTGCAGCAGCCGAATTGTCAACATGAATGGCTCGCCATGGCAAGGAACTGTTGACGGGGTTGTATACGATAACAGGTGTCTGGTGGGCACGAACAATGTGCTCATTTCGCCACATCGGTTGTTCAACCTGATCCGGTACATTACGGCGGCGGCTTCCACCCATGCGATAGGTCAGGCGGATAAATCCTGTTGAATCAAAATAGGAATCGTTGTTGTACTGGATTGAGAAATCCCAGTTATTGGCAAAGGTCATATCCAGACGGGTGTAGACACCACCAAACCATGGGACGACAGCTTGTCCGGCATCTGTGCCTGCATCCCAGTTGTATCGTGTGTTGCCTAATGCGTAGCCGCCCACATTGATCATGCCTGCCCATTCGGCAAGGGATGGAATATAGGCACCAATTTCCATATCAGCCCCACCGAGGGCCGCATCAAGTCCATAGTCACACAACACATTATTCTGGTAGAAGGGAATGCCTGGATCCCCAACTGTCACGGCTGTTTGGCCAACAGGGATATATCCATTGGTTCGAAAATTTCCAAAGTCTGTGAGCCATTCACCACTCACACCAACCTGGTTGTAGGATTGGCTGAATTGGCCAAAGAGTTCTGTGCCGGGAAGGCCTCCTGTGGGATACTGACTCTGATCACCGTCATAATCCCAGTAAACTCCCAAGCCCATCAGTGTGCCGCCAACGAACTGTTTCCGAACGGCACCCACATTGGAGAAGAACCCACCATATTCAGAGAGATGCCCTCTCAGATCAGCCGCCCAGAACCCACCATAGTTGTCTTCGGCATAGGGGATAAACCCGCCAAGAGTGATATAGCCACCGTTGTAGCCAAGGCCGCGATCTGCAGGATTGATTCCAAAATACATCCACCCGGGACCATTCTGGTTGCGTTGTCCAAAACGCGTTGCTGCCCGATTGAGCACACCACCGTTTGGAGGCATGCCGCCATATTGAGCTTCAGCAGTGGTTGATGATGCTGACATTCCTGCTGCAAGGATTGCAGCAAGAGCGGCACGTTTTGCACGTCGCTTCCACGATGCTGCCCGACGACGGGCTGCACGCATACGAACCGTCATTCGCCGCGTGTGCTGGCGAGTTCGGGTTTTCCGCTTCTCGTGAGCTGTATTGACGGTCATCGAATCGCTTGCCTGTTATTCGCCGGTTGTGAGCGAGGGGCTAGTCCCCACGCCTGAAAACCGACATGATCGTCATTGATGATCGACCCCGCAGACCCTTCGTCATGAGAATTTTCGGAAGATTACACGGAAAAGATATCCTTTCTCTATCTTCCGCAGACATCGAAGAGTCCGTAGTTACTTCTTTATTCATTCCCCTGTTCCCCTAAGTTCTCATGTGGCATCTCCAAGATAACGAAGCGTTGCTCTTTGATTGTGATGGAACACTCGCTGATACCATGCCAGCCCATTACAGAGCATGGTTGTATATGGCAGAGCACCATGGTCTACAGTTTGATGAGGATGACTTCTATGCCATGGGAGGACGGCCAACAGATGCTATCGTGCAGTTCCTGGCAGATGAAGCAGGCATATCCGTTGATGTCGCTGCAGCGGCAGCCATGAAAGAGGACGCATTTCTCAGAGAAGTGAAGGCCGTTGAACCGATTCTCCCTGTGATTGAGGTCGTCCGTCGATCCTATAAACGGGTGCCAATGGCTGTGGTGACAGGTGGGTATCAGGATGTCTGTCAACAAATCCTGACGCATCTCGGTATTCGAGACTACTTTGATGATCTCGTCGCCAGTGAAGATACGGAACGACATAAACCATTTCCTGATCCGTATCTTGAGGCGGCAGATCGGCTTGGTGTCAATCCAGAAAAATGTGTGGTCTGGGAAGATAGCGACCTTGGCGTTGAAGCAGCGCGTCGTGCAGGTATGCAGTGGATTGATGTGCGTGCCTTCCACCAACCAAAGCGAATGACATGACCTCGACACCGACCGTCACGCTGAGTGATATCACGGCTGCACGCGAGCGAATTCGTTCAGGGATCTCTCACACGCCGTGTCAACAGAGTATCCCTCTGTCTGAGCTGACTGGAAGTGAGATCTATTGCAAACTTGATCTGCTTCAACGAACGGGCTCGTTCAAAGAGCGTGGTGCTCGCAATGCCCTCTTGCTTTTGGATGATCAGCAGAAAAACCGTGGCGTGATTGCGGCATCAGCTGGAAACCATGCACTTGGTCTGGCCTACCATGGAGGTCTGCTTGGTATTCCTGTAACCGTGGTCATGCCAAAGTTTGCACCATTGGTCAAAGTCAATACATGTCGACAACTCGGTGCACACATTGTTCTTGAAGGAATGACCTTTGAAGATGCTCGAAAAAAAGCCAACGACATCGCCCAGCAGGATGGTTTGTCACTCATTCATGGTTTCAATGACCCGCATATTATTGCAGGGCAGGGGACCATGGCATTGGAGATCTTGGATGATGTGCCTGATGTTGAGGCGATTGTTGTCCCGACAGGTGGTGCAGGACTTCTGGCAGGCATTGCCATTGCAGCCAAGGCGATCCGTCCAGAGATTCAGATCATTGCCGTAGAAGCATCGGCATCTGCAAGTCTTGGTGCATCCATGGCAGCCGGACAACCCGTGGCTGTACCGATTCAACCGACACTCGCCGATGGTTTGGCTGTCGGATGCGTTGGCACAACATCGTACGCTCTTGCTGCGCCTCGCGTTGATCGGGTCTTAAGCGTTCGTGACGACAGCATATCGTTGGCAGTGCTTCGGCTGCTCGAGCTTGAAAAGCTGGTTGTTGAGGGTGCAGCAGCCACTACTCTGGCAGCTATGCTCACAACGGGTGAACCACTTGATCTCAAAGGTCGAAAAACAGTCTTGCTTTTATGTGGAGGGAATATTGATCTGACTATCCTCGATCGAGTGATTGATCATGGTTTGGTTGTGGATGGGCGACGATGGCGATTTACAGCTGTCATCAGTGATCGCCCTGGGGGGATTGCCAGACTGTCTTCAGTGATTGCTTCAACCGGAGCCAGTATTCGTGAAATCCGTCATGAACGAGTCTTTACGGAGGCAGATGTATTTTCGACAACCGTGGAAGTGACTGTCGAAACAACTGATCGAGAGCATGTGTGCTGCCTTCAGGAGCGACTCGCGACTGAAGGTTTTGTCGTTGGTACGCTCGATCCCGGTGCACCCACCTGACTCGACCCGTGTCAAACACTACGGGTGAGGCAATTTATAAGGCCTCCACGTTCCATCTCATGCTGTGAAGGATGTTGTGTCGATACATCTTGTTTGGTGCGTTGGCCGGCGTTTCCTTTCACAACGTCAAGGGCACCTTGAGATGGCTCCACAAAATACTGCATTCGTGTCGATTGAGACGCAGGAAACCTCACCGCAATTCAGGCGTGAGAGGGAGCGGCTGCGCCGAAAATTGTTACGTCGTATTCTTCAGACAGAGTTGCGCAGGCAAGCGAATCGGCTTCCTCCACGTTAGAGTGATCGCTGACAATGCGTCTATTGGAAAGGAGTCTCGCATGCGATACCGCACAGTGGCGATTCTCTTAGGCATTGTCATCTCATTGTCATGCGCAGCCTCTTTTGCTCAGGTTCAGCAGCACGCGTTGGCATCGAATTGGGGGTTGGCGTCACCGCGTCAAAGTGCATGGAGACCTGATCTTTTTGCAGATTACTTGCTGACTGGTCAAACACCTCATCCAAGTGTGGTCCGGATTATTGCACCGGATGATGGAGGCGTGTCCATGGGGTCCGGTGTCCTTGTGGATATCAACCAGTCGCAGGGGTTGGTACTCACGAACTGGCATGTGATTCGTGATACTCACTCAGCCGTACTGGTACAATTTCCAGATGGCTTTCAATCAGCTGGAACAGTCATCCGATATGACGAGCCGTGGGATCTGGCAGCACTCGTGATCTGGAAACCAAAAGTTGATCCGGTTCCCATCTCCGCCCAGCCACCACAGATCGGGGCGCCGCTGACCATTGCAGGATTTGGTCGGGGAGCCTATCGCGCAGAGACGGGGCCATGCACGGACTATCTCTCTCCTGGTTCGGGGTATGCAAAAGATCTCGTTGAGCTTTCCGCGACAGCACGGCAAGGAGATTCTGGTGGTCCCATTCTGAATGCCGAAGGCCAGCTTGCTGGTGTCCTCTTTGGTGAAAGTGGTGGACGTACGATTGGAAGTTGTTCAAAACAGTTGCGAGTCTTCTTGGCAAGCGTTGGTTCACAAGGATATACACCACTGACTCAGACCCAAGCGACTGGACCGTTACCATCTGATGGGAAGTCCATCCTGTCGGTTCAGCTTCATAAACCTCAACAACAGGTGATCTTGCCACCTGTGGGAAATGTTCAAACGTCACTGGCACCTGGGAAGAGTTCGAGCCCACCTGCCATGGGCACGGCGGTATCCGTTTCAACCAATCATGCTCCGCCCCTGCAAGTGGGTGCAGTGCTTGCCGATTTCATGACGCACTCAATGAATTATCTTTCCAATTTCGAGCGCAATGGACAGACGATTCTGGCAGTAGCCGGAGGCATGGCCCTTATCATCTTAGGTTTGCGCATGATTTTCAGATCACGTGTAACGTAGTTGTCGTTACACAGTCATGAGAATCAACAAGATACACTGAACTATTTGTCTTTCTTGGAGACAGTTGCCTTGGTGATGGTGACAGGTTCGACAGGTCGATCTTGTGCACCAGTGGCAACATTTCCGATTGCTTTCACAACATCGAGGCTTGCTGCATCTGCTGTCTTCCCAAAGGCAGTGTATTGGTTGTCCAGATGCGGCACCCGTTCCAGACAGATGAAAAACTGACTGCCGGCAGAGTTGGGATCATTGGTTCGGGCCATTGAAAGGACGCCTGGTTCGTGAGGCGTGGGATTGAACTCAGCGGGGATGGTGTAGCCGGGCCCACCTGTGCCTGTGCCTTCTGGGCATCCGCCTTGAATCATGAATCCCTTAATGATTCGGTGAAAGGTCACACCATCATAAAAGCCATTTTGGGCGAGGGCGACCATATTTTGGACATGTCCCGGGGCGACAGCAGAATCAAGATCCAGCCGGATCGGGCCTGCAGATGTGTCAAGCAGAATTTCGTAAGAATAGTTTTCAACATCAACTTCTTTCGAGGCTTTTTGAAGGTCAGCGGAAGAGGGCTTTGCCATGGAGGAGTCCTTTCGGGGATACTGTTTGACCGTGAAAGATTCATCAGGACAACATGATTCACAGAACCTGTCAGGCCAGAAGCTTGGAGGATACAGGTTGGTGCGACCTCTTGGAAGTGGCGCCATGGCAAATGTGTATCTTGCCGAGCAGGAATCACTTTCACGGCATGTGGCGGTGAAGGTGCTGCGTCCGGAAGCCATCGCGCGTCGTGGTGCAGTTGAGCGGTTTACGAGAGAAGCACGTGCAGCGGCTGCATTGATTCACGGAAACATTGTTCAGATTCATGAAGTTGGATGTATTGATGACATCCACTTTATTGTGCAGGAATATGTTGCTGGGCCATCGCTGCGATCATGGCTTGAGCATCGCGGTCCGTTGAATGTGATGCAGGCGTTGACGGTATTGGGTGATGTCGGATCAGCCCTGACGCGTGCCGCTCAACAGGGTGTCGTCCATCGTGATATCAAGCCCGAGAATCTTTTGCTGACTCGTGATGGGGAGGTCAAGGTTGCAGATTTTGGTCTTGCTCGTATTCATGAGCAGGATCTGAGTCTCACGCAAGATGGCACAACGCTTGGGACGCCTCTTTACATGAGTCCGGAGCAGGCAGAGGGGCGAGATGTCGATACACGCAGTGATTTGTATTCGCTTGGTGCGACGGTCTACCATCTTTTGAGTGGTCGTCCCCCCTTCGGTGGTTCAACGACTGCGGCAGTTGCGATGGCACACATTCGGGATGAACTTGTTCCCATTGCATCGCTTCGTCCAGATCTGCCGGAATCTCTGACATCGATTGTCAGCATTCTTCTTTCCAAGCAGGTTGATCAGCGATACCAGAACGCAAGTGAGTTCGTACAGGATGTTGAAACAGTTGCCATGGCTGTTGCAGGGGGTGCGCGTCGTGGGGATTCACCGCTTGCCTGGGATGGGGATCTTGATCAATGGGTGTCTGGTGGAGGAGAAGCCGCGACAACAGAAATGAGGTCGACGCAGGGAGCCAGTCTGCCGAACGTACAGCAGGGAACATTCCCGCATGCCAGAACACAAGCCATGCGGGCTGCAACAACGCGTTTACAGATGGCCTTGCAGGATGAAAACACCATTGCCCATACACGACGACGTTTTTGGATGGTGACGGCACTTGCGGTAGGGGCAGCAACGGGATTGGGTTTTCTTGTTGGCCGTCAGCGGCCATTGTTCTCAGAGCCAGCGCGCCGACGAATACGACCTCGATCATCACCGTGACAAACCGTGAGAAGTGTGCTTGTGAGTGCGAGTATGCTTGACACGTGTGCCAGTACTGTTACAAAAATTCCATCAGGTCTTCAGGCGCCCCCATCGTCTAGTGGCCTAGGACATCGGGTTCTCAGTCCGAAAACAGGGGTTCGACTCCCCTTGGGGGTATCTTTAAATCGCTATCTCTCGAGTTTGCGGGAGATAGTGGGAATTGTTTTTCTGGTGACGGGTTGTGATGGTGTCTGACGGCTACTGGTTGCACCGGATTCTGCACCGCGTTAGGCGCGTTCTTAGTTGGTGTTACCTCTGCTACTTTCGCGTAGTCTTCGTCGGTAATCATTAGGTAGTGATCTTTAGCCACTTGAGGGCTGTTACCGAGCCATGTACATGCAATATGGTCAGGCAGCAGTTCCACCAGTTCGGTCTGTCGGCTGGCACGAAGATTGTGAAAGAGTTTTTCCCATGGCTTAATACCAGCCTTTCGAAGGATGCGAATAAGACCTGTCCGAAGGTTTGCTGACTTACGGCGTCTCGGTTCAGAAATGATATGAAGACTTCCCTCAGCAGCATCGTTAAAGGCTTTCTCTAGGTGCGGTCGTATTTCTGGGAAAATTGGAATGACTCGTACCTCGTGGCCATCGATGCGACTGTTTTTCTGGTCATGAATGGTGATTTTGTGTTTGTCCCAGTCCACGCAATCCCATGTTAGGTGGGTTAGTTCTGACGGAATTCGGAGGCCACCATAACGGGCCAGAGCAACAATAAGTCTCCACTCATTATTGGGGCAGGCATCGAGAACCGCGTCGATTGTTAGTCTGTCGACAAAGACTTTGCGCTTCCTGTTCGTCTGTAGCCCAGCCTTGATTGTTCTAAAAGGGTTTTTCAAAAGTAGTTCACAATCCACAGCATATTCAAAGAACTGCTTTGCGCGTTTAATTTCCCTTGAAACCGTAGCGTTGGCATAACGTTTAACCATCCATTCTCGGTAGTCGCGGGCGTGTCCAGCGTTGATCGAAGAGATCAAGTGATCAGCCCCAAAGTGTTCCTCTAGAATCCGTTGTGTTGCTCGGTAGTTGATGAGCGTACGATCTTTGAGTCCTGCACGGCTTGAAATGTATTTCTCCAAGAGGTCGTGTAGTTTCATCACATCAGGATTGTGATTTTTTGCATGTACTAGAGAAAAGCCGGCGAGTTTGTCGTAGAATTCGTTGTCGATCTTGGATAGCCACGTTGCAGTTTCAGCGTCGACAGGCATCCCAGATCTTTTCGCGGATATCAGAGCCTGTAATTTCACTAGAACGCTCTTAGCGTTACTCTCACTTGTCTTTCCAAGTCGTATCTTTGGTCTTCCTGCCAGTTCTCCTTCACTGAACTGAATGGTCTTTCTGCCTTTTGGCTCACGAATGATACTAGCCATTTTTCCGTCTCCTTCTTTCGGTAATAGACAATCCAAGAAACAGCCCAATAGCATCCATTGCCTTGACGCTGAGTCCACGTTTTCCAAGTACGAACCTCGACAGTGCCGCTTGTGACACGCCGGTTTGTTTGCTTATCTCGTACCGACTAATGCCGGACTTGATGATTGCTTCACGTAACTGCTGGCTGAGTGACTTGGTACTTGTCATATAGACAAGTATAGAGAAAGCAAGTTTTATTGGAAGCAGTTCCTGTCACTTGTCCTGGGTAAGTTTCAGTTAATAGTTGTGGTAGTAGAAAATTCTCCTACATGTGTCTTATGCGGCTTCATCATCAGTGGCTGATTAGTCACTTTTAGAAGGATGACTTTGATCTATCGTTTCACCATTCAGCCAACGTTTCAGGTCTTCTACTAAATACAAAGTGCATCGACCTATCTTTTTTGTGGGTATTTCTCCGGCTCTTGCCATTCGTTCAAGAGTAGACGGACTGATTCCAAGTGCTTTAGCAGCATCGCGAGGGCGAAGGGCAAATAGGGGCTGTTCGTTTTCTTGCTCAAAAATGTTCATGATGGCTCCTTCTGTTCGTTAGTTGTGTTTTCTTGCTGCGAATCAATCCATTGCTCGATTGCTTCACGGGGCCAGCGTCTCAGTCGGCCAACTTTCACTGGCTTTGGAAACTGGCCACGCTCTGCCATGCGGCGAACGTGTTTAGGTGAGCAACCCAAGAAGTGGGCTATCTCTTCTGCGTCTACCAAAGCAGCAGTGCCGAACGGTGTAGGGCGTTTATTCATCTCAGAATCCTCATTGGTCATGGCGGTGATCTCTTCACCGCGGAGGGTTTTTCTGTCCCTCTGAAATACTTATGGACACGGTGACCCCTAAAAGGCGCATTGGTTTTTGGAATATTTTTTGTGGCTCAGAAAAGTGGGCTGGTATGCCTGTTTTTCATGGGAAACAACCAGAAATAGGGTGTGTTCTGCCTGTCAGTAACAAAGAAAAAAACCACCAATATGTGCCAAGGAGGTCGGCGTGCCGTCCAAATCTGTCCCAATCAGTACCAGCCAGCGATGCTCTATCTGTTTTGAGATCAAGCCAGAGAGTGAGTTTCGACGCCGATACCGAGACCGCCCTGATCGTGTCCGACAATGCAGGGAATGTCACAACGATTCAGAACGCCTACGCCGGGGCCTAAAGAGAAAACACCTGAATAAGAAGGAACTATCCAAGACCCTGACAGCACTCAAAAACGAACAGTCAGATCGCAAGGTGAAAGTGCTTTGCTGTGAGATGGCACATCGTTTCGGTGGGATGGACGGCATTATCGAGGCTTGGCAGCAATCTCTTGATAAAGACCTAAAGCAGGGTGGTTATGCGGCATTCCGTCACATATCTGCAATCATTCGACTGCTTCAGTATTACGAAGAGAATAAGCCCGACTACAGCACTATGTCAGATGAAGAGTTGCTTGAGATTATGAGCCAGTCAGCCAACCAAACTTAAACGCTCTTTCTAAGTGGGGTGGTCTAAGGTATGACTAACCAGGGAACGGTAAGCCGTGTTGAAACGGACACCTATACTCTGCCGAAATGTCTTCTTTCAACCTTCCTATCTTAGTTGTACGTAATGGTTAGAAATCATAACGACAGTAGCAATCTTGAAGATGATTTAATCTCTAGCGACGTAGACTACGAATGCTATTCACTACGCATTTGTGACAATAACGACATGTCGATCGAGGCAGTCTTTGCGGCAGAAGAAATTCTTTTATTACATGAGCGATATGTTGAAGAATTTGAGGCTATCGGCATTAAAGAATTGTTTGGGAAGATTCAAAATCATCGCCGCCTAGAAGGACTGAGAGAGTTCTTAAGTAACTATGATGGAGAAATCTGCGCAGAGTTCTTAAGTCTTGATGGCCTTCATCCAGCACTTGCTAAGGTTCTTGCCACCTATAAGGGACGACTATCAATATCAGTGGATTCGCTGTCCAGAGAATCAGCCCAGGCTCTTTCCAATCATACGGGGCTTCTTGAAATCGATGGGCTTATGGAAATAACAACCGGTGTCGCTGCTGCGCTCGCAAGACATAAGGGTACGTTGGAATTAGAACTACCGGATTCGGAAGATGATTGGGTCCGGGATTCAAAATTATCTTGGGTCCAATTCGTAATCAAAGACTCAGGCGGCAATGAGGCATGGCCGAATGACTTCTATAGTGATTACTTCGAGGCTGCTGTTCAGGCAAAACTCTTTAGCGGTGATGAATTCGATGTCGGCACTCAATGCTTGGAATGGTTCGTGCGCTTGAAATCCAGGAAGAAGGAAGCAATTAAAGTGTTAGCCGACAAGTTGTCGGTTGATGACGAACTGGTTCACCGACTTCTCACGGGTCATAAAGAAGGCCTACACCTATATGCATGGAACCCTAATGATTGGATTGACGATGATGAGGAAGAGCAATACAGAGAGGAAATGTTTGAAAGGTTGGTAGCAAGCCTAGAGGGCCTTAAAGGTCATCCGATACGACTTAATCAAGAAGACTGTGAAGGCTTTGAAGAAAAGTATTTTAGTGATCTATTTGAATACGGTGGTTCGATTACTTATTACGATACCACTAGGCAAGAAGATGTAATATTTGGAGAGGTTCAAATAGCCCGTGTAGTGGATCAAACATTTAGTGCAGTGCATAAAGACGAATGCGATGAAGAATACGAAGAGCAGGAAGATGATCGCGGGTTAGTCGAGCGAATCAGGTCCCAAAAGGTAGAGGAACTTGAATCGATGATCGGCCTCGATGAAGTCAAGTCAGAAGTAAAGCAATTAATTGACTTCCTTGAAGTTCAGCGAGAGCGGAAGAGGCTTGGTAAGAAGAACATATCTATAAGCAACCACCTTGTGTTTTCTGGCAACCCGGGGACAGGAAAAACAACAGTTGCCCGCATTGTCGGAGCGATCTATCACTCAATGGGATTCCTATCCTCAGGCCACGTTGTTGAAGTAAGCCGATCGGATCTTTGCGGTGTTTTTGTTGGCGAGACTGGGCCGAAAACACTAGCGAAATGTGAGGAGGCAAAGGGAGGGGTTCTTTTCATAGACGAGGCGTATTCACTTGTTCGAGATACGATTTCTCGAGCGGACTACGGAGCCGAGGCAATCGATGAACTTCTCAAATTCATGGAAGATAATAGGGAAGACTTCGTGGTGATTGTGGCCGGTTATCCGGAGAAAATGTTGACCTTCATCGATTCGAATCCAGGCCTTAAATCCCGTTTCAATAAAACGATTTCCTTCGCTGATTATAGCCCTAAAGAACTGCTCGAGATACTAGCAGTCAACTGCAAAAACGCCGATTACCAATTGACAAGCGAGGCCCAGGATTTTGTTCAAAAAATGTATGAGCAGTCCTGCCGTGACGCAGATGAACAGTTTGGTAACGCTAGAGATGTTCGTAACCGATTTGAAGCCGCTATCAAAAAACAGGCATCGCGTATTGTAGGCGATGAATCAGCAGATCACAGCATACTACTACCAGAAGACTTTCAGCCTTGGTTTGTATCTTAATCAGGAGGTTTCAATGAAAGTACTGATATCTTTTATGAAGGCTATCTTATGCGGAGTGACCAATGTCCCCACCGATCTCTTCTCAGTTGTAGTTGTTGGCACTGGAATATTTGCATCAATTTCTATTTTAAGGATGGTTTTTGACCCGAACCTACCAAGCCAGACGCAAGGTGGTCGAATCTTGATTGGCTTGCTGGCTTTGGCTTGGATTGGTTTTTTTACTATGGCTTCATTTCAGGGAGGGGCGTTCGTAGGGCTACTTAATATTGCACCCTACTTTCTTCTTAAAGCAGTCCATCACAGTTAGAATTTGTCAAAACTCGTGAAAGCATTTCTGCAAAAGTCTTATTCACTCAACCCACAACATTCCGATTGGTGAGGGCAGAACGACTCCCTGCACAAGGCAGAGAGTCATACGTTTCATTCCGACTGGAGCCGGGCGTCACGTTATTTCAGAGATGATTTTTCCTCGCAGTTACTCTGATCAAACCCTGTCACTGCGTCATCAAGGGAATTGCTCCCGAACCCGCCCGGATAGTCGCACTGCCGACGGCATGATGAGAATTGCCATTTCCGCATGGCTGCGTCTGAACCCGCTGGCTGTGCTTTCGCCTTGGCCGTAGAGGTGGAGTTCCAAACCTCGTCCATAAATTTATGAACCCATAGGGGGTCAAATTGTTTATGGACAAGGTGTGGCTCCGATCTACATCTACTTACATAATTATTTTAATCTTCCCAGAACTCTTGATATTCACGAACATCAGTGTTTTCACTCATAAATGCGTCTACTGAACGGGGCAGACTTCGGAGAAACTCAACGAATGACATTAAGTTGCTGTGATGCTCAATGACTAATTCATTAGTTTTCTCACAAAACTGATTCACTATTACATCTTTGTCGCTCACTTGTGCGAACATATGAAGCCACGGAAATAAATTGTGATTCCGAATCGCATACCAAAGAAATGGTTCCTCTGTTTTGGGATCAAGTCTTATGCGACCCGCATACAAGACATCCCTGAAGGGAATAAGGGTGGCGGCTACAGTAACTAGGTTTGGACAATTTTCTCTCACATATTTCAACTGACTGTTAAGAAATTCACGAGTAGTTTCGTTGTCTCTTACCATTGACATAAGCAGAATTCTCCCAAGGAAATCGAACCAAAACAGCCCTTGCTATTACTCCCACGACACTGCTTTCAGCAGGCCAGATGCACACATTTAAAGATCCTAAAACAGGCTGCGCAACAAGGATAGAATCGCCTTTATTTTAACAAAAAAAGAGTGTTTTTGGAAGGGAGTAGGGGGGCGTTTGGCACTATTTTTATAGTGTTTTTTGCCCTCATGAAAACTTAAGTTTTCTTGGAATAATTCATGTCATAGGTAGGGGGGCTAGTTAGCGAGATTTTCTTTTAGAAAACCTTTATTTGGTACTACCTTTTTTTTGCAAAACATAATTGACATTAATTTCAAATGGCAAATTATCAATAAGACTTTGAATGTAATCACGATCAAGGTTCATTAAGTTAACGCTTGTTTTTTTACAGTACTCTTGCAGTTTTTTTGGTAGTGGTTGTTGCGTACTCTCCATCCTTCGGACACATCCATTAAAATTAATGGCAATTATTTTTTTGAGAACCTCAACTTTTTTATTCATTGTTTCTTTGTCTACATCAGAATCATGGAAAACCGTTATCACAACATCAGATTGTCCCGATTTGAGAATAGCCGGCCATTCTTCCATTTTTTTGTCTTTGAGTTTGTCTTTTAGGTATTCTGTATACTCTTCCGGACCTCGAGGGTAGCGGACCTTACGAGAAACATTAAATCTCAAAGATTTATCTGGCAGGGAAGCCGAATGTGCGTATGACCGAGTATCCAAAAGCACCCATTCCATGATGGTTGGCTCATATGGTACATCCCACTCAGCCACTTGCCCTTGAGATATCCCACCAAAAATGCTGGCCAGTAGCAAAAAGCAAACCTTTTTCATCATTTCTCCTCGAGTGGCGTATTCAATGGGGTGGTACTTACTCTGACTCCGTAAGACTTTTGGACTTTGCTGCATACATAACAGATTAGAAACCATTTCGGTATTCCAGAAAAATCCAAGGCCCGGACGTAGATATATCCTTGCCAGCCATTGGGGGCTTGGGGGTGGTGGTTTGTATGTATGGGTGACACAACCTCACCAGACCCGAGTGAAACGAGGTACTGTCGCCGTCGCCACTGCACCTAACAAAGAATAGTGACACTCTGGGTGTGATTTACTTCTTGGTTCGAATTAGAGCGATCAGAGCCTCTCGCTGTTCAGGTGTCATGGAGTCCAGTAGACCAACCAATTCATCAGTTTCGGACTGATCTGCACCGGATTCTGCACCACCCTCAATAGACTTTTCATTATTTCCCGTGTTAGAGTGAGTTACTTCGACTCCCCTTGGGGGTATTGTCTTTTCAATACGTATAGCTGTTTGTTGCCAAACGCACACGTGAGTGTGCTTTCTGTGTGCGTTCCTGTTTTCCTTGGCTGATTTTGAGCCATATCTGACCAAATATTCTCATGCCAAAGTGAGAGTATTTTTCCCATCTCCTAAAGACATTATCAGATGCTTTGATCTTGTTAGGAGAAGAAGCAGTGATGGCTTATGGGTTCTCCAAGAGAGTTCGACATATCCTCATGAGTCATTGCTGTTTCTAGCGAAACGCTGGATGCACAATCATGCGACCGTCTTCGCCACCATGAAACGCTGGATGCACAATCATGCGACCGTCTTCGCCACCATGAAACGCTGGATGCACGATACTGCAACCATTGTCACCGGCTCGATTGACTGGGCCAACATCAAGAGAAACTACTGGTTCTATTGGACTGACTGACAACATTGCCTTTGGTTCAAGTTGTTCGGTGCTGAGTGTTTGGCGTGTTGGTTTGGTTGAATTTTTCTTGGTTTTGAAGAACATGGTTCTGGCCTCTCTTGTTGCAGGTAGCGTTTGCCGATGCGTCGTGCTTAGTACAAACGCCGTGCCAAAAGTTGTGCGAACCAAAAAGACACTTGTTTCGTAGTGCAATTACCACTGAGGCAAAATTCATTGCATTCCGCTGTACTGACGCAAAATGCGTCGGCGTGTTGCAAGAAGCAGAATTGTGGCATCATTACGTTTCTTGTATCTGACATGTATTCAAGAAGATGCCATGACTCTTTTCTTATACGATTGGGTTACGAGTTTTGAATCTGGTTCAAGAATAGCCATAAGCACCAAGCGATTTTGATGCCAAACAGGTACTTGGATTTTTGAAGATAAAACCTCAAAAATATATTGAGCTTATAAGCGAAGAAAATATTGAAGGTGATCTTTGCCGGGAAAATTCTGGATGGCTTTTAGAAGTCAAGTTTGGAGCTTGCTTGCAAACGTGTGTGCAAAATGTGTGCAAACGTGAGAGGTCGGGGTCGGTCATTAGGAGCTTTACTTTATAAAACAAGGTTCAAGCAAGATTTTG
>CACORA010000031.1 GCA_902629495.1 Planctomycetaceae bacterium | reverse complement strand
CGATCGAACCCACCCTTTGTGTTTTTTTAGATCACTTTTGAGTTTTCTATTCGGAAAGTCCCACAGCTTGACCAGACCGTCATATCCAGCCGTTGCAGCAAGTTTGCCATCTTTTGATATTTTGACCGCCCAAACCGCAGTTGGATGGCCTGACAGGTCACCGATACGCGAGCCATCAGCCTTCCAGACCACAACATCACCAGGTCGATAAAGCAGGCTTTCACCGCCTGCGGTAACCAACGACGTTCCGTCAGTTGTAAAGTCAGCCGCTATGACCCAGCGATCAAACCCATCTATTTTTGTCGCCTTGGATGAAGGATCAGCTGACCATGCCGTAGACATCACGAAAAGGCATAGTGTACCCAAGGCAGGAAAAAACATTCGCATGACAAAAACCTTTACTAAGACTCAAGTTGGAAGGAATGGTTTCGATTTCGTCTGAGATCGCGTTAGTATAGTTCTCAGAGCCACGGTACGCGATTGTCAAAAGAATAGGGGGAGCTAGGTGCAAAAAGCCACGAAAAAAAAGGCCGTTCTTATCGCTAGTGGAGATCTTCGTGAAAAAGCAAATCGTGTGTGTTGGCCTGCCCAGAAGGCTCTCGAAGCTTCGCTAAAAGATGCCTTTTCCACATTAGGATGGCAGCTTGATCGGGCACATCGAGCCTCTCGTTCCCGGAAACACGGATTTATTGCAAGTGCACGTGAAGGAATCGATGTCTTCCATAGCCTTGACCCTACAGCACCGCTGATTGTTGCTGAAGCAGTATGGCAGTATTCCAACCACGTACTTCCTGGACTAACCACTCACCGTGGTCCTATTCTGACGGTTGCCAATTGGTCAGGACAGTGGCCCGGACTTGTCGGCATGCTTAATCTCAACGGGTCACTTACCAAAGCTGGGGTTCCATATCAAACAGTATGGGCTGATGACTTCTCTTCCAAAATTTTTCGTGAGCATCTCGAGTCATGGCTCAAACGAAAAAAAATCAATCACGATACACGTCACGTCCAAAGTGCTGATGCCATCCACATTCCCACCAAGCTTCAATCACTCGGAAAGGCAATCGCTTCTGACCTGATTCAAAAAAAAGCGTTGATGGGAGTTTTCGATGAAGGTTGTATGGGGATGTTCAACGCGATCATTCCAGATGTTCTCCTGCATGCAACTGGAGTATTCAAGGAACGGCTCAGCCAGAGTGCCCTCTATCATGAAACCATGCAAATTAGTCAGTCAGAGGCTCGCGCCGTCTTTCGTTGGCTTGAAAGAGCGGGCATGCATTTTCACTTTGGACAAAATAAACAACAGTCCCTCACGCGTGATCAGGTCTTGATGCAATGCAAAATGTATATCGCTACCCTTCGAATTGCTGATCGCTTTGGTTGTGATTGCGTCGGCATTCAGTATCAACAAGGCCTCAAGGATTTGCTGCCTGCAAGCGATCTTGTTGAAGGAATGCTAAATAACAGTAAGAGGCCTCCCGTAACGGCTGAACATTCATCAAGAATTCTCTGGAGAGGAAAACCACTCATTCACTTCAATGAGGTTGATGAATGTGCTGGACTCGATGGATTATTGACACAACGTATTCATGAGGCACTCGGAGAGCCGGTTGAAAATACCCTTCATGACATCCGCTGGGGGGATTGGGATCAGTCTGGCACCACAGATGAATGGGTCTGGGTATTCGAAATTTCAGGCGCAGCACCCCCGGCTCATTTCTTAGGCGGATGGAAGGGCGCTCACGGTTTTCGTCAACCACCAATGTATTTTCGACTTGGAGGAAGCACCCTAGCAGGGGTCAGTAAGCCCGGTGAAGTTGTTTGGAGCCGAATATGGATTGACGGCTCTTCCGGACGTGAAAAACTCATGATGGATATTGGCAGAGCTGCTGCGATCCAACTTCCACCGGAGGAGACACAACGGCGTCTGGATGCAACAACCAAACAATGGCCCATTATGCATGCTGTCACCTATGGCGTTTCCCGAGATCAAATGATGGCCCGCCACAAAGCCAATCATGTGCAAGTTGTCTATGCAAAGGATGCTCTCGCAGCCGATCGGGCAGCGCTTGCAAAAGCCGCCACGGCTCGTGCGTTAGGGATCGATGTTGCATTGTGCGGCACACGAAAAAATGGTCGTGCATGGAATTAATACAAATCCGATGTCGCAAAAACCTGCTAGCAAACAGACAGCATGCGTTCAAGTGCGATGATGGACCACTTCGCCGTCTCGTCATCAACTCGAATAGTATTGACTGGTTTACCAACCTCTAAATGTTCAAGGCTCCAACAGAGATGAGCGAGATCGATTCGGTACATGGTGGCACACATGCAAACAACTGGGGATAGAAAACGGATAGTTTGTTCCGGGTGGCTATGCTCAAGGCGCTTTACCAAGTGAAGTTCAGTACCAATGCCCCACTTTGTTCCTGCAGCAGCTTCTTGAACTTTGTCTATGATAAAACTCGTGGACCCAGCGAGATCTGAACTGTCGACGACATCCATTGAACACTCTGGATGTACAAGAATCTTGACTCCTGGAAGAGCCTTTCTCATCGCAGTAACGTGCTCTGGCTTAAACATTGCATGAACACTGCAGTGACCTTGCCAGAGAATCACCTTACTATTCTTAATCTGCTCGACCGTATTCCCTCCACAAGTAGGATCATGGGGATTCCAGACACACATCTGCTCAAGTGGTACACCCATTTTTCTGGCTGTATTTCGCCCAAGATGCTGATCTGGAAAGAAGAGAACCCGTCGTGATCTCTCGAAGGCCCACTCAAGCACAGCCTGAGCGTTACTTGATGTACAAACGATACCTCCATGGCGACCACAGAACGCCTTCAGGCTTGCTGCTGAATTGATATAGGTCACTGGTGTGATATCTGATGTTTCAACAACTGCTTCAAGATCCTCCCAAGCATTTTCAACCTGTTCGATATCAGCCATATCAGCCATTGAACAACCTGCAGCCATATCAGGAAGAACCACTGACACTCGTTTTCCACCACGGGCAGTAACCTTGCGAGGCTGATTTACAAGAATATCAGCTGTTTCGGCCATGAAATGAACACCACAAAAGACAATTGCCTCACAGTCCTCTCGTTCAGCAGCCGCTTTGGAGAGTTGGTAACTGTCACCTTTCAGGTCTGCATGACTGATCACACCGTCTTGCTGATAATGGTGCCCGAGAACAATCAACCGAGAGCCCATTCGTTGTCGTACTGCCTCAACGCGGTCCTCCAGTACAGCGTCATCAAGGCCTCGATACGCCGAAAATGGGCTGGCCAAAGTGACCTCGTCGATGATTTCTGACATGTCATGTAGCTCCCTAGGAATAAAGTAGTATATCGCCATCCCCTGCACTATCTGTTAAAGACGCTATACTGCTGCCTCAAGCGGCAGGTGATTGCCGGAAAGAACGGTATGGTTGAAAGGGCTGACATGGCAAAAAAAGCGGCAAAAAAAGCGGCAAAAAAAGCGGCAAAAAAGGTAGCGAAAAAAGCAGCAAAGAAGGCAACCAAGAAGAAGGCCGCCAAAAAGAAAGCGTCCAAAAAAGTAGCCAAGAAAAAGGCAGCAAAAAAGGTGGCGAAAGCGCCGAAAGCCAAAAAAGCAAAGAAAAAAACAACCCGAAAGAAGGCAGCAAAAGAAGCCAGAATGAAAGCCTATTGGGGAATTTTTACTCCATCCATGAAGCGCGTTGCCATGTTTGAGTATGCCGATAAACGGGCAGCTGATAAGAAGGCAAAAGAACTCTCTTCGTCTGGGCGATCACAACATTTTATTCAATTGGTGAAAGAACCAATTGAATAAAGGCTACGCCCAAGGGCTTTTCCAATCACCCCATGCGGACAGATATCTGTTCAGCCCAGGGTGTTCTTTTGCGCTTCTCTCAATCCAAGCTCTTGCTTCTTCGATTCGTTCATGCTCTTGCTTGATGCTTATTTCACCAACAAGAACCCGGGAACGTAAGAAAACGAAATAGGTATCCAGCACGTCCGCACGACAGTAATCATGAATGTCGTTTGCCCGTCCTGCATCCCAGAGATCCTGAACCATATGACCAGACACATCCATCTTACCAGGCTTACCGATGAGGTTTGCTGCGAGTGACAATCCTCCATTGAAGCGAGATGCACCATTATTTGTCAGCCACTCGTGTAGGTCAAAATGCGCAGACATGTTGTAGCGATAGCGGGGTTGATCAAAATTTCGACGATGCTCTGCAAACCAGTCTGGGATCTGAATGCCAAATCGAAATGCAGCCAATTCAAGTAACGGCATATCGAAACCACGACCATTGAAACTAACCAGTTGTGGCTTGTTATATCGACGCCATCCTTCCCAGAACCCACTTACAATTTCATGTGGACGTGATTCCTTTTCATCGAGCGCAACAAGATCCATCAGTTGGTACGACGATGAAACTTTGGCAACCACTAACGAAACCGGCAATTGATAGGTATAGGGAATAAAGTCCTTCCCATTCTCTACAAGCAGCTCCTCGCGATATTTCTTGACCGCTGCGTGAGGATCCAACTTCTCACCCGGATACCGTAATCGTGCAATGAGCTCTCCGTCTGCAACACTTTCAATATCAAAGACAAGACTTGCCGTATCGTTTTTTGCCATAAGTACCTTCTGTGAGAATATGATGGGGCATAGCCTCTCATTTCTTTTTGATCTGAGAAAATACTACTCCACAATCTACTTCTCATCCTTCTCCATCTTGTTGATGTAAATCTATTGCCTTGCGAGTGAATGTCTTAAGGACAGCCACGCACAGTCTGTCTTATTCGAAGCAATAACCGACTCGATCGAGCGAATGCCATTGATCTGATACGGTTGCCTTTTGAGTCTCGTGTTCATTGATTACTGGATTTGATCGAGTGGAACTGCCGATCGCTGTTTGTCAGATTCGACCACAGCCGAGAGCACCCTCTGAACCTCGTACGCATCTGCGAAGTCGGCGAGTGGCACCACCGGCTCACCGCCGCCGATCACAGTCAACATGTCGGCAGCCTGATTAATAAAACTGTGCTCGTATCCAAGGATATGTGCGGCAGGCCACCACGATGCTGCGTAGGGGTGGTTTGCGTTGCCATCCGTGACATTAATCGTGCTCCACCCCTGCAATTCTGCGGGGAGTGTTGCGTCGTACCAATCGAGTTCATTCATGCGCTCAAAATTGAATCGAATCGCCCCTTTGTCACCATGTATCTCCAGACGATTTGCATTCTTATACCCCGTGGCCAGACGCGTTGCCTCGAAAGTGGCCAACGCACCGCTGGACATTTTGGCGACAAACAACACGATATCATCGACTGTGCTGGCACCCTTTTTCTGACCTGTCGCAGCGCCGTGTCCTGAAATTTCACCTCCACCACTCTCGAAAATCACTCGCTCTTTGATCACCGTTTCCATCGTGGATCCGATCACCTCACTGATTTCATCCCCCGTGATAAACCGCACGGTGTCGATGGTGTGAGCACAAAGGTCACCCAACGCTCCGGATCCAGCCACATCACCCTCGAATCGCCACATCAGCGGTGTATCCGGGCCTGCCCAATCTTGAAGATAACAGCCTCGGATCTGATAAATTCGACCAAGTTTCCCAGCCGCACATAATTGATGGGCGAGCGCTAATGCAGGACACCTTCGATAGTTATACCAGACAAATGTTTTTCCAGTCGCCTTCTCTGCAGCTTCCACCATCTGACGAGCATCGCTCAACGTCCCGGCTAGTGGTTTTTCGCAGGCGACATGTTTACCAGCCTCGAGTGCAGCAATCGTATGCTCGGCATGCACATTGTTGGTAGTCACCACATCAACAAGATCAATCGCTTCGGAGTTTACCGCCGCCTTCCAATCCGTTGCGCAGTGCTGCCAACCCCAACGATCAGCAAACCGTTTTAGCTCTTCCTGATTACGAGCCGCTACCGTATGCATCACAGGCTTGCAGGGCAGATCAAAAAACTTATCGACCTTTAAGTAAGCATTTGAATGTGCTCGACCCATGAATTTCGTTCCAATAAGAGCGATATTACAATGGTCGCTATGCGCAGTCTCGGCAGGCATTCTTAAACTCCTGAATGAAAAATGTACTTAAATCGTTCGGCAGTCCACAGATTAGTATTCCACATCTGTCCACTTTTGATCTTGATTGCTTCGTATGATCGCATCGCAGATTGCCATCTCCTTATGGCCATCTACAAACGTGCTCCAATCAGGATTTTCCGGCATTTGCCCCTTCTCCACCGCACGATACACATTCCGAAACAAATTCTTCGGGCCGTCCGGATAGGCTTCGGGATGACCACCCGGGTAATGGGCATACTCTTTGGCAGCTTCGTGCAGTAATGAAGGATCTTTCACCAGGATTTCATTCGCTTTTTCTCTATACCCAATCCACATCTCGTTTGGTTTTTCTTGATCCCACGCCACTGCACAGCGGGAACCATCGAGTTCGAACGAAAGCCGATTTTTACGGCCGGCTGACACCTGGCTGACAGAAAAAACGCCACGAGCTCCACCTGAGAGTTCAATTAAGACCGAGGCATAATCCTCGGTGTGAATATCTTGCGGTTCGTAGTCACTGGGCGAGAGTTCTTTGCCCGCGTATGTCTCAATTTCCTTTTTGGGTTTCATCCGCGTCTTATGTACGGTACTCAAGTCAGCCATGACACGAAGAATGCTCTCACCGGTGATGAACTGTAAGAGATCACACCAGTGACTCCCTACATCAGCAACCGCTCGACTTTCTCCTGACATTTCTGGTTGCAGACGCCAATTCCAGTCTGTCTGGAGATACAGCCAATCTTGTAAATAGGAGCCACGGAGAGTGAACACATCCCCCAGTTCCCCCTGTTGAACCATCTGTCTGGCATGCTGGACCAGCGGATAATAGCGATAATTGAAATCAACGGCATGGATCAGACCCGACTCCGATGCAAGTTGCACGAGTTCCCGACTTTCTACACTGTTCATTGCCAGTGGTTTTTCACTGATGACATGCTTGCCGGCAGCGAGAATATCTTTGTTGACCTGGTAATGCAGGTGATTCGGTGTGCAATTATGAACAACACGGATATGAGGATCGGCCAGAAGTTCACGATAGTCGCCATATGACTTCTCGATGCATAAAAGATCAGCCTTACTGCGGGCCAACTCAGCATTGGCTTCGGCCAGGGCAACAAATTCGACGTTCCCCAATCGCCTTCCAGCCTCGACATGTACCGGACCGATAAATCCAGTGCCGATGATTCCGGCTGCGATCTTCTCTGCCATTGTCTCACGCTCCTTTTAATTTAGACATAAACCCACATCTCGCTTGACTTGCCCGAGAATTGAGATCTTATCGGTTCGCTATCGGTTCTAGCAACCGGCCAAGCATCGATTTTGAATCGAGCATCTTGAGACGAGACATTTTCTGATGGAGGTCATTAAAGCGTTTTTCTAACGTGATTTGAGGCATTGGTTCACCAGTTCCGCCCATCACTCCGTTTTGGTTGCCAAGGCTTGCATGTGGGTTGCCGACGACATCATTGTGTCCTCTCACCACTGGATATCTGGCATCAGATCACCAACTTCGATTATACGGACGGTTCAGACTCTCGGTTGTCTCGTCAGCCACAAGCAGCTGTGATGCATCACAAGCAATCGTGCCAACGCCGCACGTTGCCGTTGCCCCCAAAAAAATCGCTCGGATGATGTGACTGGGCGTTCGTCGAGCCCCATTTACAGTTTTCTACCCAGTACACCGTCGGGCGTCATTTGAATTCCTCCACTGTGGAAAAAAGTTTCTGACGTCCTGCGATACTCTGCCACTGCTTGGCTTCTGGAGTGGATCACACCGGAAATAAAGGCGGCGGCATCCTTCTTTTTTGCCTCACAGTTGCCTAGTTTGGCAACCTCCGCCTACCATTGCCCATCATGGGATTTTCTGAACGCCGTTATGCATATGACAATCGTGGACCAGTCATGAATGAGTGGACTGCGGTTCTGACCATCATTGTTGCAAATGTTGCCATCTGGGTTGCCAACCTTATTGCCGCTGGCACATTACCAATCAATCGTTTTCTCGCTCTTCGAGGCGACCTACCACAAAACCTCCTCGAGGTCTGGCAACTCGTAACCTACGGATTTGTTCACGATAGCGGAAACCCATGGCACTTGTTATTCAACATGCTTGCTATTTTCTTTTTTGGGCGAGAGGTTGAGGCGCTTCTTGGTCGTTCTGAATTTTTTCGTTTTTATGTCACATCAATTGTGATTGCTGGAATTGCATGGGTAGCTAGTGTCCAGATTGGTCAGCCACAGATTGCCGCGCGTACATCTCTTGTCGGAGCAAGTGGCGCTGTCATGGCAGTCCTTGCAATGTTTATTTGGTACTTTCCGAGACAAACCGTTTACATCTATGGTGTCTTGCCAGTGCCTGCATGGGCTCTTGGAGTCTTGTTTGTTGTCTTAGACCTTCAAGGGGCTACGTCCAAAGGAACAAATGTCGCACACGTTGCTCATCTCGCCGGTGCTGCGTTTGGTCTCCTGTATGCGTGGCGTGGATGGAATCTGGGTGGATTGACCGACCTTTCGCTTCAGATGAAGCGTCGCCTTAGAGGAATGAAAGTTGTTCATCCTGATGATGAATTCCGATCGCCACGCAAACAACAGCAGGCTGATGACGAAGATTTGCGAAAAGAGGTCGATCGTATTCTTGAAAAAATTGGTCAGTCTGGAGAGTCCAGCCTTTCACAGACAGAGCGAGAAACTCTCACTCGTGCAAGCGAACGGTTTAAGCAACGATCACAGTAATGGTTTTTTCTACAAAGATTTCTACGTGGATTGCAGCAGGAAAATTGTATTCTGCATGTCTCTCTATAGGAATTTGCCTTTTGAGCAGTTTGTTTTCTGCTCAAAACACCTGGGCGATTGAGGCCGGCATGCCGAATCCGCCGGCGTCACCAACACATGTCACGTGTGGCCTGATGATTCTTGATGTCATTAGTATTGATGACGTTGAGGAATCTCTTGAGGTTGAGTTAGCACTTATCGCTTCTTGGAACGATCCCAGACTCGCTTTTGACGCTGACGAGGAGGGTGTTGATCGCAAAATTTTCCAAGGCGATTTTCAGTTCCTTGAAGTGTTCTCTGGATGGTGGCCACAGTTTCTTATTGTGAATCAAGTAGGAAGTGGGGATGTGAGTGCGATCAAAATTGAGATCTATCCTGATGGAAAAGTCAAATACTTTGAACAAAGAAATGCCATCCTCGAAACGCCCATGTCACTCCAAGATTATCCGTTTGATACCCAAAAACTCCGCGTCCTCATGATTCCATTTGGTAACACTAAGGATGAAGTATTACTCGAAGTGGATGAACGTGCGATTGGGGCCACAGAAAATCACGTGCGCCAAGAGAATGACGTGAACGTTGCTGGATGGGATCTTCAGTCACTTTCAATGAAGGCTTCTGAGGTTGAAGTTGTCTACAAAGATGAGGTGAAACATATTTCACAAATCATTACGACAATCACATTTGAGAGAAGAAGTTGGCAACTCGTCTGGCAGATGCTCTTTCCAATGCTCTTGATTGTTTCAATGATCTGGTCCATTTTCTGGATCGACCTGGAGTCACTTGCTGACCGCCTCAATATCTCCTTCATTGGTGTCTTGACCATTGTTGCCTACCAGTTTGTGATCATTGAAAATATGCCCCGCATGTCATACCTAACATTTACTGATACACTTTTGCTGGTTTCCTTTGTAACGATGTCTGTTACCATCCCTCAAAGTCTGTATGTCTATTCTCTCTCACGGGTTGGCAAAAAGAATCGCGCTGCAGTGATAGACCGAACCTGTCGATGGGCCTTACCTGTTGGCTATGTTGTTATGGTCATCACCACTTTTTTGTGGTTTCGCCTAACATAAATCTTTCTACCGCCGCAATGCCCCTGGGGTAGCGGCTGTGATGATCTGAGGACGGGAGGCCTGACGAATCTCATCAATTGTTGTCACTAACGAATTGATCGCTTCATCACTGAACGGCCCGACATGCACGCTATGGACCATTCCTCGTGTGTCAAGAATGGCAACACTTGGAACTCCCCTCTCAAGTCCGAAATGGTGATCCATGATGTCCTCGTAATCGAGCCAGACAGAAATCTCTGGAGATTCCTTCCGAATGCGAGCACGAACAACTGGGTGCATGGCTCGTGGAACTTCTGAAAGGCATGCGACGGGAATGGCATGAACATTGGGAGGGCGTATATCGACTGGCCACCCAGGTGGACTGACCACCGGTTGGTGTGCCCATTCTTCATCACTCACAGAAATGGCCGTAGGATGAAACAAGACATGGATTTTCTTACCAAGCTCATGAGCTGCTTCTGCTCCTCTTCGCTCCGCGAATACAAGCACCACAACATCTCCAAGGAAGGCACCTGTTTCGCACCGGGTACGAAACTGATCCTCCATGGTGATATTGACGACTCGTGTTTTGGAATCTGCGAGGACTGTCTGTTTCGGAAGGCCAATAAAAATTGTGCTGAGAACACTTGCACAAACCATGGCACGGGACAGGAGTCGTGTGTTTATTAACGTGGCTAACATAGTGGCACCGTAGGGGATGATAAAACTCGCAGTTTCAGTGGGAAGTACCATGCCACAACGGATCAACACAAGACAGATTTGACTTCCTATTCAATCCGATTATTCATCATCCCTTGTGCCAGATCTCAGCATGGCCAACACGACTGGCAAGAATACGAGAGACGTAAACGTACATGTTGTGACCCCTAGCGTGAGTACTCTACCCAAACTCTCAAGTCCTTTGTGACTTGCCACCATCAGTGCGCCAAATCCCAAAATCGTTGTAAGAGCATCAACTAACACAGCATTTGCTGTGGAAGCACTGATTGAATAGGGGCCTGGTCGCTCAAGGGCATCATGAACAATATGCACACCATAATCGACTGCAATACCAAGAATTAAGGGAATGCCAATCAAATTTGCTGGATTCAGATCGATACCCACCAGTCCCATAAGCCCAAGGGTCTGAGCCATGCCGATGGCAAGAGGGAGACCCGCAAGTAACGCATAGGTCAGACTGCGAAAGTCGAGCCACAGCACAACAAGAATGACCGCCAAAGAATACAGGGCTGCTTGTTCATAGCTTTTTTTCATCTCGAGTGAAGCTTCATAGGCCTGAAGTGGATTACCAGTAGCGGATGAATCAACACTTCGAACATCCTTCACAAACTTTTCAAGCGATTCGAAATCCCAGATGTCACCACGTCCATAAATCTTTAAAAGATGTTTGCCACTTTGACCAACAAAACGATCAACAAGACTTGGCGGAAGGTCATCGAGTGTCGGTGGTTCCGGATTCGCAACTCCAGCCAGAGCGTGTAATCTACTTAATAGTTCACCAGCAGACCGCTGCTGGAAACTGGCCAGTGCCTGAAAACATTCCTCTGGCGACATTTTCCGAAGCGCCTCTCGAGTTCGTTCAAGGTGCCAGGCCGATCTTAAGCCAGCTGGACGCTTTGATGACTCATTCTGTGCCCAGGCAAGTGTCTCGCCAAGATTTTCCAGTCGGTCTATGGGTATTTCAGGAGGTCGCTCTGGCAGAGAGTCAAGTTGTTCATGAATGCGCTGAATAATCGGTTGTTTGAGATCCTCCTCCGAAGGCAGTAACGAGGCAATCTCATCGACACGCTCAACACTCGGTAAATTTTGTAGAGCCTCTTTGCGTTTGAGTAATTCCTCACGTGAATCCGTTATCGAAAGTGCATACCACACACTTTGATCACACTCTTCAAGTAGTTTTTTCTCGACTGCCACACTCTCCAGTCCGTCCGCCTGCAAATTAAGCAGATTGTGATCATACTTGAGTTCATGAAAACCTGACGCTATGGCAAGGGTGACCGCCACGGATGCAAGTGCAACGAATCGCGGGTGTTTGAAAATTGGTGCCAACCACGTGTGAACAGGAACCGGTTGTGGAATCCACTTTCCAAAGACACTCCTATCAACCAGGGCAATCACTGCAGGGAGAACCAACAACTCTGCTGCAGCACACAGGAGAATTCCGCCGGAAGCAATCGTGCCCAATTCTGAAACACCTACAAAACTGGTAAGTGAGGCAGAAAAAAAAGCGACTGCCGTAGTAATGGCACCAGTTAGAATGCTTGGTCCAACAGCGCCACTTGTTTCAAGGAGCGCATCATCACAATCAAGACCTCTTCGTCGACATTGCAGATAGCGAGCAACGTAATACGTACCGTAATCGATACCAACACCAATCATTGTCACTGTAAAAGTGACACTCAAGATATTTAAGTGACCTACACTCACGGTCGCCCAACCAAAGGCCCACGACATGGCAATGACAAGGACTCCGTTTGCCATAAGTGCGTGGCGAATCCCACCAAAACCAGCTGTAATGACTAACGCGACAGCTGCAAGCGAAAGACCACTTGCCCAGATCATCGACTGTTGACTGGTTCGCATCTCATCGTCTTCCATGATTGGCAAACCAGTAAGACCAATCGTTGCAGAGGGATGACGGTCACTCACCTTCTTGATAATTTGACGCAACTCATCAGTAGCAACCGACGCACCTGCAAACCCACCCTCCGTCTTCGTAAGTCGTAGCAAGACAAAGCCTAAGAGACCATCTTTCGCAAGAAGATGCTCACTTGAGAGATCTCGGAGCGTGGAAAGAGACTCTGGCATGCTTGGCCAGGGTGACGGCATCGAAAGTGGTGCGTTACCTCGACTCGATCCTTCTACACCAGCAAGCAGACTTTCAGCATATCGTTCGAGAACAGCAGCAGACGATTCAGGTGAACCACTTAATTGTGATTCTTTGCCAGCAACCATCTGACTGGCCATCCCTGCTATCATTGAACTTGCTCTTAATTGAGACCACCCTCCATCAATAATTGGTTGGGTCTGTTCAATGAATTGTTCAATGGATGTTAGATCAGACGGAGAGAGGTAATGCAGTCCCTTTCCACGGATCGTAGATAAATCAACTTCATGAAGGACGGAGTGGAACAAATCACTCCGCTCACCAGCCTCATGAGACACCTCCTCAAGAACCTGAATGACCTCCTCACGAGTTTGTCCCTCAACAACAATAACGGCATCATCGTCGTCACCAAACTCTGCGATATAATCAATCCATAGTTTGTTGTACTCACTATCTGGATCAAGAAGATCAATCCTACTTACTTTGTATCCAAGATTCCTTGTCGCATAGATACCACTGCACACTGCAAGAAGTATTGCGATCATCGTAATAACAGCAGGCAACCGTAGGCAAAACTGAGTCCAGAGCACAAAACCACGACTGAGTAAACTCAGTCGTCTTGTGGAAGAGCCACCGGTGTCGTGCCGAGGAAACCGTTGCTGTTGCCCATCACTTTGCATTGATATTTCAACCCGCCTACGTTGTTTTGTGTCCCTTCGTTGATAGGCGATCGTAGGGAACCTACGAAGCAGGGCCAAGCCACGCTGCTACGAGACATGGTAAACCAGGGAGCCTAGGTAGTTCCAGCAAAACGAATGGAAATGACTGGGCAGAATGACCATTACAAGCCGAACAGTTTGTCATCAGCAACTGGGGTGCACCACCTCATAACTGGTCTTTGAGGTGTGACATAAGGGGGGACAATGATTTCACGGTTTTTTGTGTTCTTCTTGGTGGGACTTGTTTCCTCTTGCTTAGCCCAAACAGTTCACGCAATAGAACAATCAGCAGCTGTTCATTCACTCACCGCTTTTATTGTCGATGGGGGCTCATCATCTCGAGCAGCACGACAAGAAGCAATCAAAGCTTTACCTCTCGATCGCATTCCAAAGCCTCATCAGCAACTGATTGCACAGTGCATAAGAGAAACAACCCTCTATCGACACTTACCTCCACAGACATTTTCTTGCGATAACGCTCTTCTTGATTTTTCATTTCATAAACCAGAAGCGATTGTCGACATCTGGAGAATGTTGGGGATCACGAGGCTCTCTCTTGACCCTGCAGGATCAAAGCAGTGGCGATTTAGTGATGGGTATGGAACAGTTGGCGGAGTACGATTAGTCCATGAAGAGCATCATGGCAAGAATGGCTTGCTGGTATTTCATGGACGGGGAGCTTATACAGGGTCTCTAGCACCACGAGTACTCACAGGGTCGTGTGTTATCCTTGTCCAATACTCTCCGGTTGGCAGAAACACTATCAGCCAATCATTGCAGAAGGTTGAGATTGATGCCTTTGTCGACATGGATGGAGCCGGACTGGAAATCGTTACTCGTACACTTCAACCACTGATTGTTCGCTCTGCAGCAGTCAACCTTCATGAAATATGTGTCTTTATGAGTAACTTTTCAGGTGCCGCTGAAACAAACCCTGAGGGTGTTATTCGGATGGTCAAACGCCTGCCGCGAACGGGCGAAGAGGAAAAGACAAAACTGGTTGCGATTACACGAGCAGTTGGAAATAATCGCGTACGAGCAGCCTCGGCGATCGAACAACCGCCAATTCAAACACAACTCGCTGCACGCTGGTTACCACAAAACCAGTAACATCCAGAACTACGGTGTTTCTATCGGGTTGTGTCTGTTGAGGTTGGAGGTGCTGTTGCCACACGAGGGCGCGCCTCCGTGGCCACCATATAAGGTCGCTTATATTCAGGCATATACCCCTTCGCACCACGCACAGATATCTGCTGACCTACCAAGGGAGCTAAATTGACTCCGGGTGAAGGCGTTACAAAGGCAACCACATTATTATTGCCATCCACGATAGCCCAACGAGGGGCATCAGGTCGACGAGACACAACCGTTGCTAAACGTCCAGTTGTTTCCATCTGTTCTGGAGGTGTCCATGTTGGCTGTCCGTCAGCAGGCACTCCGCCAGGGAAGACACCGGGACGAATCGGACGAGAACCAATTTCTGACAAACTCGACCACATACCACCAAGACGAAGTGGTGACGGATCTTCACCTGCACCGGTGATCAATGCCCGCTGTCTACTTTGAACGGACTCAAATCTGGATAAGCGTGCATCAATAGCTTCGGCACGTAAACGCTCATCCTGCGTGGTTGCTCGTTGGGCAGCGACTCGTAGTCGCTCCCGAAGGGATTGAAGGTTCCACGATTCACTCGGTCCCGTCACAGCAAGTGATAAAGCAAGATCGATGTCAGCAAGTTCATCAGCGGAAGTCGCAACCGCCCCGCCACTCACGGCCACAGGCGTTGCTGGTACTGCTGGATCTAGGACACTCGAGCCGAGCGGAAGCCAGCCGGAGAATAATCGCTTGGCCATCGGTATGGGCCCCAACGTCTTGGGAGGTGCTGGATCCACAACCGTAGTTTGATCATCAAGTGGCTCTTCAGCCATTTCCCCAGCTGTCGCAAGAACTTCCGCAATTGCATCGCCTGCTTCACGAAGAGCATCCGCTGCCTCCACAGCCACCACTGACGTATCAATTTCTGTGACAGGTGCTTTCAGTGAGGCAGGCACCAATGCCTCAGGTAATAAAATGTCATTCCCATGAATCCAACGGTACTCTCCCGATGGTGGTTCGATACGAGCCCAAAGACCGGCATGTCTACCATCCGGTATCCTGATCGTCTCACGTACATGAACACGTTCACCAGCCTCGAGCCTGACCTGCGCAACATGCCGAAGATCATTGAGTTGTGATCCTACTCGCGACACCGCTCCATCTGTTACCACGACTCCTATAAAATCCTCACCTGACTGTTCAGACCCTCGAACATTGTTTGCGTCGTTTCGTGAAGTATTTGCTTCTTGTTCTAAAAGAAATTCATCATCTATATCAGCTGCTCGCAACCAACTGAAACTTCCAGTGACTGGCCTAACGGCACAGTACCCGCCAGGATCAATCGCCCACACTTCAACAACATCTTCACGGACAAGTCGTTCCGTAGGATAAAAATCATTACTTGGGCCAGCTCGTAGATATGAGTACTCAGCCGTCACCGGTACAGATAGTGGAAACACATCTCGTGGACCATCAGCGCTTGCCACATGGGAAGATATCCCGAAGGCTAGACACGCAACGATAATCAGTGACCGATTCGACATGAACTGACAGCCCGGAAACGCAAATACCATGAGAGACAGAGGAGAATGAAGATCGACTGCCGTGACGTCAAGATTGCTGCTAAAAACAGAAAAAATGACGCGTAGACGAGGCTTGGGCTTCCTCGTCTACGCGTCGAATGGTGGGCTGAATCACGTCCCACATGCTCTCTTCTAAATCAGGTTTCCACCTTGCTCAAGTCATGATTTTTTGATGTCTTCCGATCCGATCATTGAGCCAAATGGGGCAATTCAGGCACCCCCCGAATAGGGTATCCGAGACGGCATGAGGGAGGCTGAGGCAGATTACGTGAAGTTGACCGACACAGCATCATGCTCGCGACAGCATGCTGTGATATCACGTAATGAGAGACTGATTGTTCACCAACGATCGCTTGGACGATCGAGTATTTCTCTCATGACAACGAGTTGACGGAGTGTACGTGGATCACGAAGGAGTGTTGCAAAAGATAACGATTCTGTTTGGGTTTGATCAGGTGCGGCCACAAGCTCTTTGCCAGGAACCTCATGCTTGAGGTCATGAGCGAATGCTTCAGAGACATGTTCAGCTACCGATTCTTCAGCCCCATTGGTTTCTAGGAATGCTTCGACTGATACTTCTGAAGATGTATCAGTGACACGGCCTGACTTTGAGCTTATACGTTTTCTTAATTCGTTGATCTGTTTTTTCTCTACTGTTAATTCTTGTTGTGTCCCTGCACGACCTTCTGAACGGCTCTTTGTTAGAAATTCCTGAATCTCCTGATCAATCTTTCTCCGTCTAGGATCTACATTCGTCGAAGCAACCGTTTTGGGTGACATGCTTTTTCTTGGCTGTGATTTTTGTATCGTTGATGCGGGCGCATCCAATGGCCTCATATCCCCCTTTTGTGAAGGAATCGTTTTTAATTTTTTATCACCTACGACATCCACCCTTGGAGACTGCTTTTTGGGTCCACGAAAAATGGTCACAATCTGCGAAAGAATCCACCAGCCTACGAAAAGTACTGGGAGAAGCGTTTCCAACCAATCTATTGCAGCAGCGATCAGCAGTGACATTTCAATTCAGTCTTTAGATAAATTCAACTGGGACAAATATCATGTGGCCGTTGAAGCAACAGGGGTCTGTTCAGTTGCAATTGACTTTCTCATTTCTGTATCAGCCTGAAGATTTCTCAACTTGTAATAATCAAGAATACCTAATTGCCCCGCATTGAGTGACTCGGATACGGCTTTCGGGACCTCTGCCTGAGCTTCCACAAGCGAGGCTCGACTTTCCTCAATGCTTGCAATCATTTCCTGCTCCTTAGCCACAGCCATGGCTCGACGTCCTTCGGCTTTTGCACGAGCAACACGAGTGTCAGCTTCCGCCTGATCTGCCTGAAGGCGAGCACCAATGTTGGCACCGACATCAATATCAGCAATATCAATCGAGACAATCTCAAACGCTGTATTGGAATCGAGTCGGCGAGCAAGAACTGTTTTTGAAATGACATCAGGGTTTTCCAGAACATCAGAATGCTTTTCTGCTGAACCAATAGCAGAAACAATACCCTCGCCTACTCTTGCGATAATCGTTTCCTCTGTCGCACCACCGATCAATTGATTGAGGTTTGTTCGCACCGTAACTCGAGCACGAACTTTGAGTTGTATCCCATTCTTGGCCACCGCATCGAGAGATGTACGTCCACTCTTTTTGCCAGGACAATCAATAACCTTTGGATACACGCTTGTTTGAACTGCTTCACGAACATTTCGACCTGCTAGGTCAATTGCCGTTGCAAGTTTGAAGTCTAGCTCTTCGATGGCTGCTTTATTCGCTGCGATCAGTGCCTGCACGACCAATGGGACACGCCCTCCAGCAAGATAGTGAGCTTCAAGTGTTTGCCGAGTGATGCCTGATACATCACTCAATCCAGCCTGTACTGCCATGATCTTACTTCGAACGATAACCGTTGGATTCACTTTTTTGAAACTCATGGCAACAAGATCAAACAAACCAATGCCTGCACTTGATGCATATGACTGAAGCCATAACCGAAGATATCGAGCCAGTACTGCAAACACCACCAAGAGGAGAAGCAGTCCAATGCCGAGAAGAATCAACATCAACATGAAAACACCCTTATCCAAGACAGCCAAAACACATTCGTCGTATTGTTCCGATAGATTCCACTCTCAAGAATCATTCGGCGAAGTCGAATAGTCAAGCACCGTTCTGGTCAAGATCATCAAATTTGAACGTTTCAAGCATTGATGAGAGGGGAGAATCATCCTCATGAACGTCCAATTGTTCATTTTCTTCACCATTTTTTGAGTGACCAGACGGTTTGGGCAGAACGGATTGTACTGGCTGTACGGGGCCACTTTCCTCAACTGTATCACAGTCGACCATCCGAACTACCAGTGACATCCCCTGTACACCCACAACCTCAATGGCAGTCCCTGCGGGAATTGCACCACTTTCACTCATTGCTTTCTGAACAGTCTCGCTCACATTAACTGTTCCCCAAGGCAGGAGTTCGTCAACCGCATGGCCACGTCGACCAATACATTCTCTAAGTTCTTTACGTCTATCCATGGCAGGAAGTACCTCCATTGGATCTGGGGGTGGAGGCAGCACTCTGCGGCCAAGAGTGGTATTCGGAAACCAGCGAAATGCTAACGCTAATGTTGCTGGAACTGCTAGAACACTGACGCCAAAAACCATAAGTCCTGCTGCAATACTGATTTGAAAAAAAGCCATACCAATGGCAGATACAATCGCAGCAACGCTCACAAATCCCAGGACGCCACCAGACGGTACAAAGACCTCTAACATCATGACGGCCAAGCCCGCACACAACAGCAACACCACCCACAGAGTTGCATTCATGATGAATAATTTTCCTCTCGAATCATGTCTCCAATGAACGAACCATAATTCGTCGTCCTTTTACTTCAACAACACGCACTGGTACGCCTGGCTCAATCAAGTCATCATCAGCAAATACGTTGTACACACTTCCTGACAATCTGGCCTTGCCAGCCGGAGCAAGGCGTGTTGTTGTTATTCCCTCAATGCCAACAAGTTCATCTGTCATCTCTGAATGAAACGTGTCGTTACTGTTTGGTGGGGGAAGGAGAACGTTTCTCAAGACAGGTGTGGCTGGTAGCCAACGCCGTACTACAGAGGCAAAAAGTGCAACTCCCATAACCGCACCTAAGAGACCAAGAAGCGACCAACGTAATTGACGCATCTGGTAATCGTTAGCTGGCACGATGAATGTCTGACTCGCTAGCACTAATGATGAAATGACAAGTACTCCACCTCCCAGCCCAAGAACTCCAAAGCCCGGCAGCACAAAGATTTCAGCTGCGACACAGAACACACCAGCAATGAATAACATCACCTCAAGCCAACCGGCAGTACCGTGAAGATACTGACTCCAGAAATAGATAATAAAGGCAACCATCGCTACAAACCCACCCAAACCAAGACCAGGCGTTTGTAGCTCGATATACAAACCTGCCCCTCCGATAAATAATAGGATCCATGCCAGACTGGGACTGGCAAGGGCATCGAGTAACGTATCACTCCATCTTGGTTCGGCAAACGGGATATCATCAGTAAGACCATAGGCGTCTCGTAATCCGCCAAAACTATTCACGAGATGAGTCACAAGTCCCATCTTCTCTGCTGTTTGTCCAGTCAGTTGAAGTGGCCCTACACCAACTCGATCTCCGACTTCCCATAATTCTCGGTCTCTGAGAGAGGCAAGCTCTTCTTCACTAAAGTATTCAACACGGCCTGTTGTAGACTGAACAGCTCGCTCAATAGTGATCCCAGGAAGAGCAAGAGCAACGGGTAACGACCATGATATTCCGCGAACACCAGCGACTCCGTCCCTCCACGCAATAGCTACGGCCTGTGCCTGACGATCACTCAGCGTGGCTGCTCCCTCACCCCCAAGAACTGCCTCTGGGTGCATAACAAGCTCATCACACGCCATCGCTATCAGAGCCGCATCAGACCTCGCTTCACGAGGGACATACGCAACAGTGCGCACTTCAGAAGCTTCGAGTTCAGCAAGCCATGTTGATAAAATAATACTCTGATTTGGTGATCCACCTGGGCTGTCAATGCGCAAACACAAAAAGTTAGCACCCGAATCTAAAGCTTGAGCAAGACGTGCTTTTGTTCGAACGATTGTGTCTGCTGTGATTGGCCCTCGGATGGCCACGACTGCTGGCTGCCAACCTCCGTCAGATTTTGCATCGACCCTCAGTGAAACGTCATCAATGCCTAATCCTTTTGCCACATCCGCTGGTGTTGTTCCTAGCCGAGCAACAAATCCCATCTCACGACCTTGGCGACCTGTCATCTCAAGTGGCGTCGGTCCTACTGCTTCTGTCTCCAGCACGGTCACTGATTCCCTTAACGCCGGGAGTTCCTGAACTGTCACATATTGCTCACCATCCTCAGTAGACGCTCGAATAACTTTTGAGGCTGGATCAAGGAAGCCCAAGGCAACCGCAGGCGGCACTGTTTTGCGGCGAAGGGCAATCTCCCGATAGGCTGCCCGCATGGCATCATCGATGACTGGTTCATTCGCATTCGCTGGTCCTAACATTGCGTTTGCTGGCATGATGATCTCCTCACAGGCAAGCGCCGCGAGAACCGCATGTCCCTTGACACCATTCGGCAGGAAGGCAACTGTCTTGACCCCAGACAAACGTTCACTCGTCAGAAATCTGGCTAAATCAAGTGATCGCCCAAAATCACTCCCCAACTGACCGTCATCATCAGGATTATTGAATCGAATGACGAGTACCCCACGGACAGTTGGGTCTTCCTTCAGGGTCTCCAGATTTTTCAAAATCGCTGATTCGAGTTGAACGTCACGATTTCCTGTAATTGGCAACCGCAACGTGAGCATCAATCCAGATGGCGTTTTCGTAGGAGCAGCGAACGATTGGCACTGCAAAAGTGTGATAACTAACGCCAAAACGAGGATTCTTCCCCAAAACCAATCTCGTGACAAACGCATCACTGCCCCGCTATATGGGATTTTCCTCTTTAACACTTCCACACGAGGAATTCTAAAATGCAACCCTCAAGAGTCAAAAACAAGAGCGACTCTCGCTATACTAATTCAGTATGAAACCCGAAACTACTCCCCCCACTTTGAAGTCATCCCTTACTTCTGAACTCATCGATCTTGTCAGAGAAAAATCCCTCAAGCGGGGTACGTTCACGCTTGCGTCAGGGAAAACTGCATCTTATTACCTCGATGCCAAACAGGTGGTACTTGATGCCCATGGATCGATGGTGGTCGGAAGAGCAATTCTCGAACGCCTCACTCACCACGGCTGCCTGCCACAGGCAGTTGGTGGCATGTCTATTGGTGCTGATCCGGTAACCAGCGCCGTTGTAACCATGGCAGGAGTTGCGGACATCCCAATGAAAGGCTTCATGGTTCGTAAGGAGGCAAAGGGACATGGAATGCAACGTTATGTTGAGGGCCCCGTTGAGCCAGGACAGCATGTCGTCGTTTTAGAAGATGTGATTACAACAGGTGGATCTTCACTCCTTGCCATTGAACGAATACAAGAATTTGGTTTGGTTGTTGATCGAGTCATCACTGTTATTGACCGTCTTGCAGGAGCTGAAAAAACCTTAGCAGCGCAGGGCATACCTCTTGAATCTTTGGTGACTATTCAAGATCTAGGACTTTCTCCGGAGTAGTTGTGCCTCATGACGGGGCTCTTTCGATTTTACGTGTTCGTCTTTCTCGCAGTCGCTATCTCTGCGCCCGTGCTGGCTACACCAAGTGACGATCACATTGCAAAACTGATTGAGCAGTTAGGAGATCCTCAGTACGGCCGTCGTGAACAAGCTGCTGCAAAGCTTGATGATCTAGGCGTTGCCGCGATTGATCAATTACTCGCAGCAGCTGAAATGAGTGATGATCTTGAAGTCGCTTTACGCGCTGGTTGGCTAGCAGATTCTATACCCGTAGATGATCCAACCGATTCATCAGAGGCACAAAAACTTCTGAAAGACTACAAATCCAAGCCACTTGCAAAACGTGTGCTGCTCATGCATTGGTTGCTCAGGTTGGATCATGATACTGGAATCACTCCTTTAGCACGGATTGCCCGCCTCGATCGTGACCTGACTGCCTCTCGGGTGGCC
>CACORA010000030.1 GCA_902629495.1 Planctomycetaceae bacterium | reverse complement strand
CAGGTGCTCGTACAGACCGCAACATACAACGAGAAGGGCAATATTGCGGCTCTCATTGAAGCTGTTCTCAAAGAAGTACCGGAGGCACAAATTCTTGTTATCGATGATCAGTCGCCAGATGGAACAGGCGATATAGTGCAAGAGATGGCCATACATGATCAACGTGTCCATCTCCTAGGTCGACGTGATCGACGTGGTCTTGGAAGTGCGATCCTCGAAGGGCTCCAGACAGCAAAATCAAAAGCATTTGATATAGCTGTATACATGGATGCAGACTTTAGCCACGATCCGAAAGATATTCCACGTCTTCTTGAAGCCATGGGCCAAGAAAATGAAAAAACTTTTGATATTGCAATCGGTTCCCGCCGCGTTCAAGGAGGAGGAACAGTTGGATGGCCGTTATCGAGACAGATAAGCAGTTGGCTTGTGTGTTGGTTTACGGAATGGATTTTGAGGGTACCGGTCAAAGATTCATCAGGAGGTTTTCGGGCTGTTCGATTGACGTTACTCGATGATGTCGACGTTGAAGGCATATCTAAAGGCTATGCTTTTCAGGAAGATTTTCTTTGGAGAGCCCATCGAGCAGGAGCACGTATTATTGAAGTACCAATTGTATTTAATGATCGTGAAGTTGGTTCGAGTAAGGCAGATTTTGCGGAGATGAAGCGGAGCATCGGTGAGTTGCTCAAATTGGCTAGGATAACCTGGTTTGGTTTCTAAAGGACATCAGCCAGTTTTTTGTGGCATTCGCTGCATACCTTGAAGAGCGTTTCAGTTGATTCGTACTTGCGTTGGAGCACAAGAAAAATAGCCTCATGAAGATGATCTTGAGTAAGAATGCTGGACTGCTCAAGTTCACTCTTATGTGAAGAGATGCTATGGGTTATTGCTCTTTTCGGAGGAACTATCTGGGACTCGAGGCGTTTTTTTCTGCGATTCTTCTAGTTTTTTTGAAGCCACCTTCAAGCTTTCTAATGCTTCATCAAAGTTGGGCTCCAGTTCTAGAACCCGACGAAACTCTCTGATAGCTGTTTGTATGTTGCCAAGCTTAAAGAGTGCAATGGCATGTAAGTTGAGAATGAAAGCATCGTCAGGGTTTTGATTCAATATTTGCTGATATGCAATACTCGCCTCTTCGTATTTTCCCAACTCCATGTAGGCATCCGCGAGATTCTTTCTAATGGTGAGAATCTTCGGTGACGCACGTACAGCAGATTTGTAGATTTCAATAGCCTCATCGAGTCGTCCTGTCCGAGCTAACGTGAGGCCAAGATTGTTTTTTGTTTCCCCGAGATCGGGACGTAAGCGAGAGGCATTCCGAAAATGGTACTCTGCTCCTCTTAGGTCATTCTTACTCAGTTTCTTGACGCCAAGCCGATTATGAGCCTGCCAGGCATCTGGGTTGTAAAGCAACGTATGGTCCCAGAGAAACTCCTCTTTGGCCCATGCCGTACTGTAGAAAAAAGAGTTTCCTGCAAGAAAGAGAATGACAACAAAGGCGAAACAGTTGAGAACAAGTTGTTCTTTTGGTTTTCGTGTATGAAGCCATTTCGAAATGGTTGCTACGACAAGAACCAGGGGGCCAATCATGGGAAGATACAAAAAATGATCAGCAACCCATGAAATACGCATATACGAAATATTGATAAAACCCAGAACAGGCGCAATCATGAGGAAAAAAAATCCGAATGCGAAGAGCGTATGACAGGCCCATGGAATGGTTCTTTTTGTCCAAAGCCACCAGAGAACACCCACAATGATCAACCACGGAACAAACTGCCACAATTGTGGAGGACTAACATCCCATTGAGGATAAATAGGCAACAGGTTAATAGGCCAGAGAAGAGTGCGTAGATAGAAAAAAATTGCCATACCAGCTACGGCGATGCGGGATGCAAGACCACCGATTGGAAGTTGTTCTCCACCGATTGCTTTGCTGTGCTGAAATTGAATGGTGATAAGCCCTAGAACAAGTGATATCAAAAACAGGGGTGCTGCCCTGATGATGTCTTGTGTTTTTATGTTCCCACGTTTCCACCAAGCGTATAGCAAGGTCAGAACTGGCATTGCCACCATACTGGTTTTGGCAAACATCGCGAACAGATAGAAAACAATCGAACAAAGATACAGTCGCTCACGTCGGGGACCAGTCTCCAAAGCATCCTGTTCAACCCAAAAAATACATGAGGAAAGAAACAAGCATGTGGAAAGCGTATTTTTTGTTTCGGCCACCCAGGCTACGCTTTCCACACAAACAGGATGTACAGTAAAGACAAGTGCCGCAGCGTACGCTCCAGGAACATGCATTTTTTCCAAAAGAAACCACAGTAACAAACCAGTCATGACATGGAGGAAAATATTCACGACATGGTAGCCAGTGGAATCGATACCAAACAACATCCATTGAATCCAGAGAACACTGTAGGTGAGAGGAAAGTAATCGATTCCTTCAGGGTTGAACCAAAGCTTCATCAATCCAGAAAACGATCCGGATTGAACAGTAGGATTGGCCAGAAGCATCACGTCGTCATCCCACAGCCATTCTCCTTGAAGGGTCGGCAAATAGATCCAGAAACCAGCCAGTACAATGACAGCCGCTTTCAAGAGTACAGAGCGAATGTTTCTATTGCTCATCGCACCAGTGTCCAAAAGAAGCATTAAGACAAGACAAACGAATGCAACATTTCTTCTATGATCCGTAGCGTATCATTTGCGCAGGATCAAAGCATAATGCATAGAAAATCTTTCGCAGAACTTTCAACAGCGGTATTGTATCCAAGTGATTGAAGTACATCACGCAACCCTTTCCCGCGATCGATATACGCATTGCAGTTGATGAAAATAGCAGAGAATCCAATTCGACGAAGCCCCTCAACGACGTCACTGACATTTTGTGGAGATAATTGAATGATGTCACGTATGGGTTCGATTTCAGCGCCCTGAAAAAGTTCTCTTTCAAGATCCTTTTGCAAGCGCAGTGTCTCGCCAGTTGCTCCGTACGAAAAGTGTAGATCTGAACTGTAGAGAAAAGGTCTTAAGTGGTGTGAAGCAGGAACACCTTGTAGAGGAAGACCCTCCATAACAGGTAATTGAAAAATCATAGGTTTTTTATTCTCAGACTTTTTCGGGAGAGCCGCCTCGATTGCATCAACAAATTTCTTGTCTGATTGAACAGCATTGGAGATCATAGTAATGCGCTCTTTTGTCGGTGCTTTGGGTATTTGGTCCCACAGCACAAGTAATAAACTCCCCGATGTCACAGTTAGTGTGACAATTCGTAACATTTCTTCTTGAAAGGACGACAAACTCTTTTCCTGCCAATGCGTCATCCATCGTGCTGTGTAAAGAAGGCTTATCACAAGTACCACAATGCTATAGCGAATTGCAGTACGAAAGAGCGTGAAGCCCGTAAATGCTGCAAGCATTGAATTGAGGCCTCCTGTGTTAAACATAAGTACAATCCATAGTAACCACCAAACCTCAACAGGTACGTCTTTCAGTCGTCCATCAAGGATTGCACGGGTGGCGTTGAAAATCAGAAAAAGAAAGCAACCAATGCCAAGGATTCCAAGATAGCCAGAACCTTCTTCGTCATTGAGAGCAGATGCTTGTCTATGTTGCCGACCAAACGTAGCAAGCGAACTCGAATGGTGCGTTACTGGAGGAATAAAGAGATCAACCAGTTTGAATCCATAAATATCCATCCAGCGATATTCACGTTGACCAATAATTGGCGTACCCGCCATTTCAGCTGTATTTGTAATACGAAAGGAGAGTGTGTCGAGATTAGAGGCAAAAAATGCAAATGCCACCGCGGCAACAATTAAGGAAGCTGATTTGACTCGTTCCAGTGATTTCATTTGCCAAGAACGGACACCCCCAATGATTAAGACGAGTTGGCAAAAAATATTTGAATAATACGGATTCTGAAGGCCTGTGATGAAACCGATTGCCAATGCTTGCCACCAACGACGAGATCCCAAGGAGAGATCTTCATCTGATGCTAACCACGTCCAAACAAGTGGGAAAAATGGTAAATACCAAATGTACTGACAAGCAAGATGATGTGGCTGTTGTGCAAACTGATACGGCGCTAATCCAAAAGCAAGCCCACCAATGAAAGCCCACAGAGCGTGGACACGAAAACCAATTCGTGCAACCAGAAAAAAGGTGACGGAGGCAGCTATATGGCCAACGAGAACACTCATATTATAACCAGGAAATAAACCAAAGAGCCCTACAAGTGTTTGGCATAAAAATGCAAGGGCTTCATCGGGTGTTGGATATTGGTTCCAGTTTGCTTCATCTGGTGCTCCAAGGCTTTCAACAGATTTTTCACCAAAATGTGTAATCTCACCATCAGACAATGCTTTATAAAATGCGGCTGTACCGATGAAGTCCGCGTATTCGCCTTCTAAATAACTGGTTGGTAACGTCCACGTATTCGATGAAAACTTGTTGTGGGCGAGACACCATCCAAAGCAGGTGAATGCAACCAGAGCTATTGTGCCCAAGAGCGTGGAGCGTACGAACGGAGAAAAGAGTTGCTTCATGGAATAATCATGAAAGAAGAATAGTGTTGAAGAACGACGGAGAGAATCGATTAGTAAACGAATGAAAAGAAATGGTACAATATCTTTGTGAGAGATCACAATTCTTTTGATACAAGACTAAAAAAGAAAAACAGTAAGTGTCATTCTATCGACGAACACTCCATGTTGCGTACAGTGGTTCACATCGCAGAATGATCGAAACTGAATGTAGGTGGTGAAAGGTGGGACAACAAATCGGAGACTGTGGAATCCTTGTCCTGTCCTCTGACCACTACAGGGATTTGTGGGGTATCTTTTTTAATGAATTTCAACGTCGATGGCCGTGTTGTGGTTATACAGTTTATCTTGGTTCAAATACGTATTCAGAATCAGGCGTTGAGAATGTAACAGTCATTCTAAGCGGTGAAGATCACGATTGGTCTACAAGTTTTCAAAAGATTCTCGAGCAGATAGAAGAAACATATCTTCTGGTGTTACTGGAAGATCTTATTCTTGTAGAAGATGTTGATGAAGAAACTATACAAAACGAATTTCAGCTGATGAAAGAAAAACATCTTCATCACATTCAATTTACGAATCAGCTGAAAGGGGATTCGTGGTGTGATGAGCAGCACATGTTTATTGACAAGAAAGCACCCTACAGAGTGAATGTCTGCGGTTTTTGGAAAAAACAAACCCTTCAAAATCTTCTTATATGTGGTGAATCACCGTGGAATTTTGAAATTATGGGTTCTTATAGAAGTGCCTATATGGACGGTTTCGTGAGAAGTAAAAAGTATCCGCTCAAACTCATAAATCTTGTTGAGAAAGGACAGTTTTTACCAGCAAGTATGCGATTCTTGAAGAATCAATCGACCGAGGTTCTCCCATCAGAAAGACCATCCCTTTCCGGTTTGTCATATATACGGAGTGTCCTTGCAAGCTTCTGGTTTACAGTGATCGCGCAAATACCGTGGCAGTGGAGAGTGAGAGTAATGAATTTTCTTCGGAAGATATTTATTAGCTACTGATGAATCGATCCAAGCAAAGAGATGAACGAGTACCTCAAACAGATCTGTAATTCATGTTGTCCATGGATAAGAGATATATGGGAATATTGGTCGTGGTCCTCCCGGCAATTTGTTGCACCAAGTCCACGTTACATTAAGTGGGAGGTTCTCAAACGCAATGGTATTAAGGGCTCAACATGGATTGAAACGGGCACCTATACTGGTGATACAACAGCCTATATTGGCCGATGGGCATCAAGTGTTATCAGTATTGAACCAGATGCCTTACTTGCTCGTCAGGCGATAAAGCGTTTTCAGGGACATCATAGGATTACAGTCCATGAAGGGACAAGCGAAGAGGTGCTATCAGAAGTACTTCATACAGTGTCTGGAGATGTAACGTTTTGGCTGGACGGACACTGGTCAGGAGAGGGAACGTATCAAGGGGCCAACGACACTCCGATACGTTATGAATGTCAACTGATAGCATCCAAGTTATCGGATTTGGAAAATGTTTCTATCATGATCGATGATGTCAGATGCTTTGAACCGACACAAAAACTGTTTCGACACTATCCAGAGCGGCATTTTCTTGTGGAATGGGCTCGTGAAAACGCCCTATCATGGCATATTGAGCATGATATTTTTATTGCCACACGTAAGCATCCAATAGCGAATGACTAATGAATCGTTTCTTCGGTAAGCCGCATAAACAATTTATTGTTGCTGGTGGTTGGCTTACCGTAAGCGGCTTGTTGGCTGGTATATGTGGCTATGCTTTTCAAATTCTCATGGGATGCCTCCTTGAGAAAGAAACATTTTCATTGTTCAGTGCATTGAATGCCCTCACGATGGTGCTTGCATCGCCGCTAGCAGCCTTTGTAATGTTGATTGCAAGGCGGGTAGCAAGTCTTCAAGCCATTGGTCATAACGCTACCGTTGTGGCAATGTATCGCTATTGGCACATACGCCTCGTACTCATCTCTGTCATGCTTGCTTGTGTTGTCGCTTTGGGGATGCCAGTTATACAGACGTTTGTCAAAACATCAGATCGTTCTGTTATTTGGTTATTTTTTGGTATTGTTGTTGGGAATGCTTTTGTCTTAATGAATGCTGGATTTTTTCAAGGCCTCCATGCATTCGGTTGGCTAGGCTCACTGAGCATTCTTCCGGTCACATTTAAGATTCTGTTGAGCTACATGTTGATTGCATTCCTTGATCTGGGAGTATGGGGTGCTCTTTCAGGGATGCTTTTCGCATCTGTTGTGACATGGATGAGCGGGATGATGCGTCTCCTACAGCTGTTTTCAAAAGTTGAGCAGAGAGAGACTGTTGAGCCATTTGGTTTTCAATGGTCTGAAACAGTACCGGTGATCTGTGCAAGCGGTTCATTTACTTTGCTCAGCCAGTTGGATATCCCACTTGCCAACTACTTTTTCGAGCCAGATCTTGCGGGTTCATATTCAGCAGCGGCAGTATTAGGAAAAGCAGTGTTGTACATACCTGGTGGTTTGGTCATGGCACTTTTTCCGATGGTGGCTGCAAATATCAGAACGCATTCATCAAATAAAGCGTTACTCTACCAATCGTTTTTCTTGACATTGTTGTTATGTAGTGCTGCAGCACTCATGTATATGTTGATGAGTGATTTCTTTATTGGACTTTTCTTCCATGAGCGATTTCCAGAAGCCGCTGAAATCCTGCGTTTTTATGGTTTTGCCATGGTTCCATTAGCTCTTGTGCTCGTGTTGAAAAACTACGCCATAGCTTCCAGTTACGTTTTCTTTTCATGGATCCTCATGGGATTTGCATTCATTATGACTGTGACTTTTCCGCTCCTTAATCCTAATCCCGAAAACCTCGTCCTGTTGATGGCTACCTGTGCAACGCTGTGTGGAGTTGTTGGTTGCTCTATCTATTTAGCACCACAGAGGTCACAAAGGTGCCTGTTCTACGTCACCTATTGTTTCCGCAAATGGTTGTAAATCTCTGGGAAGTTAAGGGCCCTAAGTATGCAGTTCTTAATGATATCGAAAGAACTCAAGGATCTTTTCATATTCGTCACTACACATTCAAGGCCATTTGCGTGAGTGCTGATTCTGGCCGTCCAGATCGTGAAGCGATGAAACAGCCCATCAAGAAAAAGCAACACCTCAATCATTCTGTTTTGTTTATTGATGTACGTGAGAGGATTGGGTCCTACTCTGGTAAGACATTTTCCATATGGAATGGTCTCTCAATGATTGTAAATAGACCAGTTTTATCGTCCTGGTCATTACTCAAGAAATGTGCAAACAAATAGACGTAAAGGAAAACTGGATGCGCGCAATACGCCAACACCTCCTCGATGCGGAATGGTGTCGTGTGCAAAAGAAAACGCACTACAACGGCTTTTGGATGCGTTGATTTATTAGCACTCACGAAGTCAACAGCTTCGATAATGTTTCGGCGATCAGTTCGCTCGGGGAGATATGGATTACTGGAGGATCACGTTTCCATTGGGATGGATTCGATAAAAACTGCAAGATGATAGATTCCTTTTTGTGACTGAGCACAACATTTTCTCCGAGTCCTTCATCACGTTCGGTTTCTCTCCTGAGCAACAGACACGGTTTTCCGAGGTAATAGCACTCTTCTTGATTACTCCCTCCATCAGTCAGGACGTAGTCAGACTGTTGAAGAATGTAAGTAAAATCAATATATCCTTGACGTGGGAGACTTATTATCTGGCTATTCTTTTCAAGTCGCTCAATCATTCCAAGCTCTCGAAATACCTGCAGAGCGGGCTTGTGCAAAATTGTCACGCAGGGAATTTTTTGACTGGCATTCTCAATGTATTGCATAAATTTTTGAAGGAAGACTTTGTCCAATAGATTCTCTTGGCGGTGACATATGCTCACAAAGAATTGCTTTGGTAGGCATTCGGTAAGATGCTTGCAAAGTGGACGAGAGAGTGCAAATCGTAGGGAGTCGATTAATGTGTTTTCACAGGTGTCAATGACTTGAAGACCACGCGCAGCACGGAGGTTTCCAACAGCTTTTTTACCAGGACAAAATGCCAATGTGGTGAATTTGGAAACCAGCATACGACACATTTCTTCTGGAAATGGGCGCAGCAGATGAAAGCTCCGAAGGCCAGCCTCGATGTGAACAATCTTTGCGCCGGCTAACCATGCTGACAGTGTCCCAATGAGTGTACTGACCGTATCACCATGAACAATAAGATATGGACGCACGCTATTTTTTTGCTGAAATATTTTCTTGAGAAGAAAAGGTGACTTTAGAAAACACTCTATCGTCCACCAGAGAAAGGAAAACGTCGTTTGGTGAATAGGACGATGGGTTATCCAGTGATCAATCTCATTTGGGAAAACGATTTGGTAGAGATCACTTTTTCTAAGATCGTTTTGTCCGGTTGCAATTGGAACAACCGTTATGCTTCGAGCCTGCAAGGCAAGAATGACCGGAGTCAATTTGATGAGTTCAGCAGTTGTCCCGATGAGTACAAAAATCACTATAATCTCGAGTATTTTAGGTTTTATTACTCATTTTTTGCCATATGTATGCAGCTTTGGCCGAATGCCCATGCTTCTGAGGATTCCATGATAGAGAATAAGAATGGCAGTAAAGAAAGAAAGCGGAATATGCAGAAGTGTAATTGTTTTTCCTGTTCTTATCGCCATCACGAAGGCGTCGATTGCGGCTGGGAGAATCGTTAAGGCATACGGGATAAAAAAATACTTCTTAATATGCACTTTTGTACCTTGAAGAGATGCACGATTCGTGAAACCAGTTCCTGGAATTGATGGATAATGAACATTGGCACTGACACGCCAACAAAGTTTGTGGAGATATGTTTGAAACGTCTCTGCTGAGTAATGGACGACAGGACAGTCCTTAACAACGGCTAAACGAGGATCATCCTTCATTAATTGTTGGAAGCAGGTTGGAATCATACGTTCCTTTGAACTATCCGCATCAAAGGCTAGTTGAAATTTTTGCCGGTCAATCATGGCACCAGCGGCTAAGTCAAGAAGAGGCAGTCGGTCGAGTTCAGAAAATTGAAAGAGAAGGCGTTGACTGTTCTCTGAATAACACGGATATCGTCTTCGCATGGATGGAACATAGAGATAATAGTCTGTCGAAACTCGATATATAAAAAAGGCAAAAGGATCAGAAAAAAGATTGATGTACTCATTAATAAATGAAGCATCTGGTGGTTTTTTGTAACCAGAAGACCAAAGAAAAGGTACGCTCGTTTCAACGAATGCATCTATTTTTCTCTTGAGGTCATCTTTGTTTTCAAGTTCCTCGTCGGCATCGAGAAACATAAGATATCGGCTTTCAGAGGCCTGGATGCCAATGAGTTTGCCATACTCTTGCTGTTGTTTTCTGTTATGCAAAATAGTGCACCCATATTGTTGAGCAATGCTCTCAGTGCAGTCTGTCGATCCGCCGTCAACGATAAGAATGTGTATTTTTTCCTGCGGATAAGACTGACGCTTCAGTGACGCCAATGAGGATTGCAGGGTTTTTTCCGCATTGAGTGTCGGCATAACAACCGTAACATCGATACTTTCAAGGACGGAAGAACTACTCATGGCATAATTATAGTATGGATTGAACGGTGCGGATGAAGGGTGTGATGAGTATCACCATGCTGTTGTTTGCGTTTGATTGATAGATATGACAGTGGATGTAAGAACAATACTTTTTGATGAGATCTGTAAAATATGTTGAAACGTCATATCACGGTATTGATTCCTGCGTTCAATGAAGCAAGCAATATCGCTGCGCTCATAGAACAGTTAGATGCTTCGACGAATGGTCTGCACAGGTATGATTTCACATATCTTTTCGTTGATGATGGTAGTACTGATGACACGACGAGTATTCTCGAAAGCCTTGCTGATGTAGATCAGAAGATATCGATTATTGAACTTTCGCGTAATTTCGGTAAAGAGATGGCGCTTACTGCTGGTATCAGTGTCCTTGATTGTGATGCAGTCATTATTATGGATGCTGATTTGCAGCACCCACCTCGCTATATCCCTGACCTCATTCGAGAATGGGAAGCAGGCTATGAGATTGTGGCGACGTGCCGCGTGAAGATAGAGGAACAACCGTTTCTTCGTTGGCTAGGATCAACTGTCTTCTATACGTTACTGAACTCGATTTCTGATTTCAGGATGGAACCAGGTACCACAGACTTTCGGCTGCTTGATCGCATCGTCATCGATTCCCTCAAGAGATTTACTGAACGGAACCGTCTCTTTCGGGGGCTCATTGATTGGATGGGATTTCAAAAGACAACGGTCGTCTTTGAGGCACCAGCACGGCATGCAGGTAAGGCACGATATAGTTATTCAAGACTTTTTCGTTTAGCACTTAACAGTTTTATGGCATTCTCATTGGCCCCACTAAAACTTGCTGGATACATTGGTCTTTTTGTGATTATTGTCTTTGGTGGACTGCTCACGTTTATGGTGACAGACAAGTTTATTGGGAATACTTTTGGTTTTTCTCCATTATCTTTTGTGATTGTGTCAAATGTGATAATGAATGGAATTGTACTTGGCTGTATTGGCTTAGTTGCTCTTTATATTGGACACATTCATACAGAAGTTATTGGTCGCCCCTTATTCCTCGTGAGAAGGAGGATAGGGAAAAATGTATTCTCATCATCCGAGGAATCGAGCAGCTCTCATCGTTGAAGTCCGTTTCTCACGATCTTCAACCCATTATGCATCAGTAGAAAATTATTTAGACAATAGGATACAAGAAACACGATGTCGTAATTAGCGAGTTACGATCTAATGGGGAAAAGCATGAAAGTAATAAAGGGTTATTTTCTTTCTTTCTTTGGCTTAGCGGTATTGTTGGTGTGCATGAAGGGAATGATTGTCCATGCGGCAGATGAAAGCAATATCCGCGAATTGTTTTCTCAGGGTCAGGTGGCATTTGATGAGGGTCAAGACGATCATGCGCTGAGTGTCTTTGACAAGATCACACAAACATCTGGTCGTGAAGAATGGCTTATTGATCTGAGATCTCGAGCGTTTGTCGAAAAATCCAGAATTTATTACCGACAACATTCATATCTTCCGGCCATAGACAATTGTTATTTCGCCATTCTTGAGTCACCAAATTTTTTTGATGCACATTACCATCGCGGTAAGGCTTATCTTGCACGCCATGATTACGATAAGGCTATCCGGACGTTCACTCGAGCAACACAAATAGATCCTGAGTCAGCATTAGCCTTGAGTCATCTTGGCTTTGCTCGTGGTGCAAAAGGAGATATTAACGGTTGTATCGAACTTCAGGAAAAAGCAATCAAACTCAATGATCAGTTAGCTGTTGCCTATGCCCGTCGTGGAGCTGCAAAAGCTGCTAAAAACGATATTCAGAGAGCTCGAGAAGATGTTGAGAAGGCCCTTTCGATGGATTCTCGACTCTGTGAAGCACTCTGTATTCGAGCTCGACTCAAGGCTGCCAGTGGCGATTTGAAAGGTGCAGCACAGGATGCGGATCGAGCTATTGAATCTCAGCCAGATATGGCTCGAGCACATCTTGAGCGAGGCTTTATTTGGATGTGGCAAGACAATGGGGCTGCAGCGTTGCCTCTTTTTGAAGAGGCAATTCGCCTTGATCCCCGTGAACCAGAAGCGTTTTTGGCGAGAGCACAAATCAGGTTATCAGCCAGAGACTATGAGCTGTCAAAGAAAGATTTTTCGAAAGTGATCGAGTTGTCACCGAAGCTTATGGGGGCCTATGCCGGTCGGGCAGAAGTGCATAAGCGTTTGCACGATATGGATGCATTCAGGGCAGATCTGCAGATGGCAGAACAACTACGACCAGTTGATCCATCAAAGAAGAAGCGAGCGATCACCAAATCTGAACTGCCGCCTCGCTTTGAATTGCTATCAAAGGGAGTAGATCCATCTAAACATGATGATGTTATGAACGATGCAAAAAAGATTGATGAGCTTGTTCAGGAAAACTATGACATCCATCAGATAACCCCTATGCCACGATCTGAGGACTCACATTTCGTGCGACGTCTTTATCTTGATATTGTAGGACGAATCCCAACATACCTTGAAGTGAACAGGTTTCTTCATTCACAGGATCCGGCAAAGCGAACAAAGTTGATAGATGACTTGTTGGCAAGAGATGAGTATGCACAGCATTTTTTCAACTACTGGGCAGATGTTTTTCGGTATCGTGATCGGCCAGTAGGAGATTATGTGCGTGGAGAACCATGGCGTCAGTGGATAAAGCAGTCTCTGGCAGAGAATATGCCATGGGACGAAATGGTTCAGGCAATGCTTACGGCTGAAGGAGCAACATGGGACAATCCTGCGACAGGTTATCTTCAGAGAGATCCTGGTATGCCTCTGGACATTGTGAATAATACGGTTCGTATTTTTTTGGGAACCCGTATTGGATGTGCGCAGTGTCATAACCATCCATTTGATTCATGGACACAAAAACAGTTTTATGAAGCAGCTGCTTTCATGTTCGGAACCCGAACCGAGATCGCTGGAGGCGATAAGCGATTTTTCGCAGCCAATCCGATTCCAAAGTTAAGAAAAGATTTTGACGCTATTGAACAAGAAGAAGAAGATAGGCGTCGACAGTCCTATGAGTTTGACCGTCACATGCGCAGAAACAGGATGATTGTTCATGACAATATGTCAACGCAGTTGTCACTACCTGCAAATTATGCTTATGACGATGCAAAGCCCAATGAAACGGTAAGACCCAAGGTACTGTTCGGTTCAGACGTAACTTTCAAGCCAGGAGAAACGCCACGCCAGGGGTTTGCGAGATGGCTTGCATCTGCTGACAACCCTCGGTTTGCACTCACAATAGCTAACCGTCTTTGGAAACGTGCTTTTGGTGCAGGTCAGATTGAACCAGAAGATGATATGAGTGAATCGACCATCGCTGCGAATCCCCCTCTTATGGAATTTCTTGAAAAGCTCATGCGAGATCTGGATTTCGATATGAAGGAGTTTCAAAGGGTACTCTATAATACAGAGGCGTATCAGAGACAGGCCTGTTGTGAAGAAGTGGTTGCAGGGAAGCCATATCATGTCCCTGGCCCTATGCTACGACGAATGACAGCGGAGCAGGCTTGGGATTCAATACTTACATTGGCTGTGTATCCAATGGAATATCGTGAGCCTCCAGCGAGCCTTTTTGCGGAGGCTGTCTCCGTTGATCTTAATAAAGACTCGGCAGAGGATCTGATCACTTCAATCCAAAAGCTTCAAGCGATTGACCAACAAAGTCGAGAACTGAAAAAGCCATATACCTACAAGGGGAATCTTTTAGCTCGAGCATCAGAGTTGCCGTCGCCGTTGCCAGCAAATCATTTTTTGAGAATGTTTGGTCAGTCTGATCGGCAGCTCATTCAGGCTTCTTCAACATGGGGTTCAGTTCCTCAGGTACTATTCATGTTTAATGGACAGATATCCCATATGCTTCTGGAGAAGAATTCCACAATCTATAACAATATTATTCGCAAAAAAACGATTCATGATGGTATTGATGTGTGTTTTCTTACCATTCTCTCGCGCAATCCAACAGAAGATGAACTGTTGGCAGCCATGAAAGAAGTGAAAGAGATTGGCCCTGCTGGCTATGGGAATGTTGTGTGGTCACTCCTCAATACGCGAGAGTTTCTTTTTATTCAGTAAGGCAGCCTTTGGGGTTTAGAAACATGCGAGAGCTAGTATCTCGAATAGATCGAATCGGTCGACGACAACTCCTTTTAGGAGCGGCACAAACAGCCCTTGGTGTGGGACTGTTGCCGTCGTTGGTGCGTACGGCTTCTGCAGATCCATCTACTGGAAAGGCAAAGCGACTGATTTATTTATTTATGGCGGGAGGGATGAGTCATATCGATACCTTTGATCCAAAGCCGGGAAGGAAAAGTCAGGGTCAAACGGGTGTTTTAGGGACAAAAATCCCCGGCGTTCAGTTAGGAGAATACCTTCCACTCACAGCCCAACACATCGATCAAGTGGCACTGATTCGCTCGCTTACTACACAAACGGCTGATCATGAGCAGGGTGAGTATTTAATGCGAACAAGTTACGAACAAATCGCCACAGAAAGACATCCTTCTCTTGGTCCATGGATTCAACGACTGTTGGGTCAGCGGAATGAAACACTCCCAGAAAGCGTACTGATTGGAGCGTCTCCGAGGCATCCAAGTGCTGGATTTCTTGATCCTACTTTCAGCCCACTTCCGATTGGGGATCCAAATAAGGGTCTCGAAAATACGACACCTCCATCGTATCTCACAGATCAATCGTTCTCAAAACGTATGGAACTGATTGATACATTCGATCAACAATTTCGTGAAAAGTATCCTGTGAAAGCGGTCAAGACGTACACAGACTTTTATGATCAAGCCACGGAGTTATTGGCAAGTGGTGAGCTCAGAGCATTTGATCTCAATGAAGAGACCTCCGTAGATCGTGATCGTTATGGTCGAGATGCTTTTGGTCAGGGATGCATGCTTGCACGGCGACTTATTGAAAACAATGTGCGATGTGTCGATGTGACGCTTGGTGGTTGGGACATGCACAATACACTTTGGGATTCCAACACGATGCCGTCTAAAGCAGCCAGTTTGGATCGAGCGCTTGGCGCTCTCTTGGATGACCTATCATTGCGAGGGCTCCTTGAAGACACACTCGTAGTAGTAACGACTGAATTTGGGCGATCACCGGAGGTGAATTACAACGGTGGACGAGATCATCATCCAGCTGTGTTTTCAGCCCTGCTCGCAGGTGCTGGGATTGCAGGTGGCCAGATCTATGGAAAATCTGACAAAGATGGACATCTTGTTGATGAAGATGGTGTAGATCCAGCAGATCTCAATGCAACGATTGCTGAGGCAATGGGTCTTCCCAGAGAGGAAATCGTTATGTCACCCACATTGCGACCATTTAAGATAGCGCATGAAGGATTGCCCATCAAGCAGGTGTTGACTTCCTGATGGGCGCTATTGTTAGTACCAGATCCCACACCGAACAAGAAATGTGTCGTTGGGATGATAATCGGCAGTGTCAGTGATGTAATACTCAACAAGTCGTCCGGTGACCCATCCGGTCTCTAATCGCCAGTTGATACCAAGATCAGCGGGTCTCCTTTCCCAACCAAAGAGGAGTCGGTAGTCGTGATAGACAACGACATCATTTGCTCCACTGTCACGTCGCACGGCCCACTGATTACCTCCAAACTCCCCAGCAAGATAAAGCCAATGAGCAGATCGATGATCCTCAGATATTTTCCAAGCCATTCGAGGTCTAGGAAATACTAATTCAAAGCGTCTTTTATCATCCGGTGTCCAGAGTAATCCACCTGCGGGCAACATGTTGACATCGTGCCGGTCGAGATAAATAACACCGGCAACAATTCTTAAATCTTCATTCGTCTCCCATGCACCAAACCCATGTCCCGTTATACGAAATGCCTTTGATGAGTCATTTACAAAGTCGCTGTACCACCCTGGTGCTACTGCCAGATCAACGCCAAATCGTTTTCCTAGTTTTGTCAGCCAGCGGGCTTGAATCCAGTTTTCGTAAAGTTGTGATGGTAAACCAGGGTCTGAGGGACCATTTATTTCATCAACAAATGTAGAACCGAAGCCAGGCGTCACAAGCAGTGGTGAATTGATCGTCGGAGCAGGAAGCCCAATCGTCAGGCTGGTATCAAGTGTGAGTAGTCCAAGTCCATTTGATCCGAGTCGTGGCAAGTCCGTGATTGTGAAAATGGCTTGTTGAAGTGGGCCTGGCTTGGCTCCGGGTGGAAGTTTTCTTCCAGCGGGTGGCTCAAATTCTTGAGAGGGTTGCCCGGGCGGGGCAACATCATCGGGAAGGAGCGGCTCTGTTAGGTCCTGAGGGTCACCAAGTGCCGCCATTCGAATTCGGCTAAAGAACGATGAATCGATTTGTGGCAAAGGAATCGGTAGTTCCTCGGCATGCGTTGTCGAGGTTATTCCACACAGGAGACTAACTGTAAGAAAAAGCAGCTTTCTCATACGATAGGTGATTGATTTGTACGGTCGGTACATTACACGGCAACATCATCTTTAGTAGGCAAGCCCAAGACGTAGCATGAGTGAATCATTCAAAGGAAGATTGCGTGCTTGATCCACAATATAGATATTTCTGGCAAAGACGTAGCCAACTTCAAAGCTTCCTGCCAAGCCTTGTGGGGTGATTGGAACAAGTTCAGTACCAAGTGATATTCGAATGTCGTTATAGTCAAATCGAGTGACGCCAATGTTTCCCGCATTTCCCGACTGGCGAAATGTCCACGCTCCTCCACCATATTCACCAGCTACAAATCCCCATACAGATCGGTTTCTCCATTGTGAGAATCGCCAGGCGGCTTTCGGTGCAGGGAAGAAAATATCGTATCGTGCATTAGGATTTGGCACCCATGTTGCCCCGACTGCTGGGAGCAGTTTGACTTGATTACGATCGAGATAAATCACCCCAACTTTAGCCTGCCATTGCGGTGTGAGATTCAGCGTTCCAATGGCCCGACCCATGACTCTCCAACTATCCAGGGTCAATTCATCCCAGTTGGTAAAAATACCGACGCGAACACCCAATTCAGCACCAAACAAAGGCGTAAATTGAGGGTTCCAAGCGGTGTCCAGAAATGTGTCATAGGTGTTAGGAGGTAACTCAATAAATTCATTGTTGGCTGTGGTATCCGGACCATTCCAAAGTTGAAGTCCAAAACCTGGTGTGAGGAGTAACGGAGCCCGATTGAGATTCGCTTGCGAATTGAAGAAAAAAGGTAATGCGAATGTTGCTGAGGTATCTAATTCGTTGACACCAAGTTGGCGTCCCGAGTTGTTACCGAATATGAATGCCCAACTACCCCGTACACCCTGATACAGCCGCATTGTTTGCTGGAACGTAGGGTTTTCTGTCAGGGAATTCCCGGCTGTCCCCATGTCAGGAGCAATTTGTGGAATGGGTGTTGTCGTTGTCGTTGCGTAGCCTGGATAGCCAGGCTGGCCACCGACGGCAGAGGTGGCCCATGTTGGATTAGGATTTGCGGCAGAAGGTGTGAAAACTTGTCCAGACTGTGGACCATATGGATTCCATGTTGGTGGGGGTGGTGAGATTGGTGCGCCGGATTGCACTGGAGCTTGGACAGGGACTGAATACTGAACAGGTATGACAGTATCAAAAATAGGCGTGGGAGTGCTGGGTAACGATGCTGTTTGCGCAGCGGCGAACGGAACACCGGATTGAATGGTGGAAAAGATCACAATCACCAAGCAGAAAGAACGCATTAATATCCTGCTTTAATACAGATTTGGAATCAGAGTGAGTACCAAGCGAACCGACCCTGAGGCAAGATCGTGGCGATCTGAATTAACCCCACATGAAGAAACACATAGACTAGGTAATTTAGGGCAGGTACTGGACTGTGGACACTCCTTAGACTGTGTATTTGTAATGTCGCTTGAAGATGTAGATACCACGATTCTTGGTGAGCAGGTTGGTTTTGCAACAATCGAATTGCATGACCAACTTGGCTCAACCATGGAGCGAGCTCGAGTATTAGCAGCTATTGAGGAGATAGAACTCCCAGCGCTCATTCTTACTGATTATCAGACGGGTGGTTTTGGCCGCCGTGGAAGCGGGTGGTGGCAAGAGAGAGGTAGCCTTGCCGTAAGTATCGTGCTCGATAAGAAGTATGTTGGGCTCGACGTGCAGCCGATGTGGTCACTGATTTGTGGTCTTGCTTTGGCTGATGCACTGGGGGCACTTGAGCCGAGTATCACTACGCATGTGAAATGGCCCAATGACATTGAAGTTGACGGTGCAAAAATTGCTGGTCTGTTACTCGAAATAGTAGCCTTTGATCGAGCTATTCTTGGGATTGGTGTGAATACAAATGGTAGTAGGACACGTGCACCTTCCTCTCTCTGTCATCGGATCATGACACTTCCTGATCTGACGGGTCGTAGAATGTCACGAACAAAGCTACTTGAAAAGTTTATGTCTTGCTTTCTTGATTTCGCACGTATGGTGCAAACAAATCCAGCACAGTTTGTTCATCAGTATCAGTTGCGCTGTGGACAGGTTGGTCGAACTGTAAAAGTGTATAAAAAGGACGACGTTATAGAGGGTTTTTGTGCCGGTATTGCTCGAGATGGTAGTTTGATAGTTGATACGGTGCGTGGGAGACAGCAGATTTTGTCTGGGAGTCTCAGGCCCCCGGATGAAAAAGACTAATGAACTTTTTTGGCGTAGACACAGACTTCTTGTCCTCCTGTTGAAAGTTGTCGTGCATAGGGTGAGAAACCCCACGTATGAAATTGTTTGATCCAACCAGATAATTCAGATGCTTGGTTCCAGCTTGGTAATTTGAGGGTTGCAATGACTCCTTGGACACGATTGCCTTTCGCTTTGACAACACGTTCAATGGCTTCTAGCGTGCTTAGAGGATCGATATTCATATCTGCGGCAACCCAATGAAATCTACGAAGAGATCTTAATTTGATATCACGAGCTCGCATTCGCCATTGTTCAAAATTTTGATGGGTGCTGACACACTTATCAACAAGGGCAGGATCAACACCAACAACATGAAGACCTGACTCGAGAAGACGTTGGCAGGCACCCCCTGGAGCAGCACCTAACTCAATAACGTGTTGACCAGCTCTCATTGGGATATCGAACGTGGTCATTACTTCATCAAGCTTGAGCCATGCTCGTGAGACTTTTTCTTGAGGCAGTGAAAATGGGTAAAGTCCCCCTGGCCAGCAACTTGGTGGCTTGGCTGCACGGTGCCATCCCATCCACCAGCGATCTGGTGAATCAACACAGCAATCCATGACAAGATCACCTGGTTGAGCAATAGCCGTTTGGTTTGAACGGTTTGTTGTGTACATACTGGAAAGAACATCACGTATGTCATCAAGTTCCTGATGGGACTGATCACGAGACCAAACATGAATGACATCCCATGTGGAGTGGTCAAGAAGTGATAATACGGCTTCGGCTCGTTCTAAAATACTTTTACCTTTGACCTGCCCACATGAGCGGACACAGGTCGTGTTGAAAATCAGGTCAGGAAAAAAGTCATCAGGTGGATCGAAGTCTCCCAAACGAAAGGTAACAACACCGCTCCTCCATGCTGCTTTTGTCAGATGAGGTAGTAGTTTTTTCTGTTGCTGACAAAGTGCTTCTTCCGCTCCCGCTTTACAGGATAGAAGGAGAAAGTCACTTCTTTTTGTCGGGGCATGGGACATCGCACAATCTTAGAAGAATGGTATGGGCTTGGGGTGATATCAAACTCCTCATAGAAGAAGAGTGATAAAAATTAGGCCGGCCCGGGCGCCCAAGGGCCCGGGCCGGCCTTTCTCGTCTGAACGTAAACATGAAGAGAAAAAATCCAATTGAATTATTCTCAACATACCCGATGACTAATTGTGAGTCCGAAGAATCACATCATCGGAAGAAGAACTAGCCGTGGGCCTTCTTCTTGGCCTTCTTTTTGGCCTTCTTCTTAGCCTTCTTCTTAGCGGCCTTCTTCTTCTTTTTTGCCATGAAAATGGCTCCTTGCCATGAGCACCCGGAAACCATCACGACCGTACCCCTAGGGTGCTCTCGGCGGGGTCGGGCGACGTTTCAAAACGTTTCACAATCCATAAGTGGGATACACAAATGTAATGTGAAGTGTGTGTTTTGGGCGATAACCATAAAAACTGTCAATAGTGTTTCACCAATTTTTTTAATAAATTTCCTAAGAATGTTCAGAATTCTGTCCAGAAGCGTCACCTCTTTTGAGTGAAACTTACAGTGGTATGATCGAAGAGAGGTTTCGATATCTTATTGATGGCACTGTTTTTACATCACCTAAACGGAGCGTGTACACACACATGAAATTGAAGAATAGCCTATATTTAGCGAATAGAATGGCCTCTCTAGAGCCATCTGCCACACTCGCGATGGCGGCTCGGGCATCTGCGATGAAAGCGTCTGGATTGGATGTCATTGACCTTTCGGTTGGCGAACCTGACTTCCCAACGCCTCAGCATATTTGTGAGGCAGCTGAGAAGGCGATTCGGGCCGGAAAAACAAAATATACTCCCGCGGCTGGGATTCCAGAGCTTCGAAAGGCCATTGCAGACGATTGGACTCAGCGGACAGGTATTGAAGTATCTCCGAAGCACATTGTGGTCTCAAACGGTGCGAAGCATGCCCTTCATAATGTCTTTACAGCAACACTCAATGAAGGTGATGAAGTCATTGTGCCAACACCCTACTGGGTGAGCTATGCAGAACTCGTAAAAATTACGGGGGCAAAGCCAGTACTTGTACCAACTCACATTGAGGAGAACTTCAAACTTCAACCCAATGCTTTTCGAGAGGCGATTACACCAAAAACCAGAATGCTCCTTCTCTGTTCACCAAGTAATCCAACAGGTGTTGTGTATACCCCAGAGGAGCTTGGTGCATTGGCTGACATAGCCATTGATGCCAATCTCGCAGTGATTTCAGATGAAATCTATGATCAACTGATTTTTGATAATCGCCCAACTGTATCATTTCCCACTGTCCGACCAGGATTATCAGACCGAACAGTGGTAGTTGCTGGTGTCAGTAAAACCTATTCAATGACCGGTTGGCGAATCGGTTGGACGATTTCACCTGAACCTCTTGCAAAGTCAATTGGAAGTTTACAGAGCCAGGAAACGAGTAACCCATGTAGCGTGAGCCAACATGCGGCAATAGCAGCGATAACAGGTCCTCAGCAGTGTGTGGCTGACATGCAATGCGAATTCCAGAAACGTCGAGACCTTGTAACAGAGCGCCTCAAAGCGATGACAGGGGTAAAATTACCGGATATTGGCGGGGCCTTCTATGCATTTTTTGACATTTCAGAGCATCTGGCATCTGGCAGGAGAGGAATAGAAAACTCCCTTCAGTGGTGTGAAGCTGTACTCGAAGAAAAGCATGTTGCACTTGTAGCAGGCAGTGCCTTTGGGGCAGAAGGCAATGTGAGAATGTCGTTTGCTGCATCTGAAGAGCAACTCAATGAAGGTCTCAGTCGCATAGAAAACTTTCTGACAGGATAACAAGAAACTTTAAGAAAACATGTGTACTCTTGGCATCATCCTTGCCGGTGGTACGTCTCGTCGGATGAAGCTACCTGCTGGAGTCAACAAGGCATCAGTACCCATCGCCGGTTATTCACTTATCCATCATGTTGTTCAGGCAATCCGACCGGCAGTAGATCGTCTTGTCGTTGTTGTGTCGCCAGAACATCCATCTCCTGAAATAAGTGGCATTGATGAGATTGTTCACGATACCACTCCGCATGCTGGTCCATTGTCTGCGATTGCAGATGCTTTGCAGATAACCGGCAAGGATATGAAAACATGTTTTGTCTCATCGTGTGATGTACCGTTCCTAAAGACGGACATTATTCACCTTCTTTTGAACAAACTGAATGACCCGAAGATACTCTGGGCGGTGCCGTGGGTGTCGGACCATCCCCAAGTCCTGGCTTCAGCTCTCCGTGTAACAATTCTTGACGAAGTCAAGCGGTATCTCGCGACTGGGAGACATGATCCGCGCGGCTTGATTGACCATTTAAGTGCGACTTCATCGCAATCTAAACATTCTGTTCATCTGGTCAAAGCTGCGGAACTTGTCAGCGTCGACCCACAACTCATGTCATTCAATGATATAGATACACCCAATGATCTTGCGCAAATGACCTCTAGGCTTCTATACTCCGGTGTATGGCGAAGCAACATTCTCAAAAGAAACGAAGGCACAAACAGTGGCGAAGATGGTTGAGAAGCCTATCGATTTGTGCAATGACTGCAGCAGTTCTTTGGGCAGTCCCAATCGTGCTTGTGGAAACGCCTGTTCGTGACATACCTCTTTCGATGGCATTCAAGGGTATCAATGGACATCTGACAAGCCATGGAGCTATTTGGAACTGGGCAGGTCCCATTGAATATCGATCTATCGTACTGACTGACGCAGATGATCGCATTGTTGGACATATCCCGAAGATCTCTATGAGTCGAGGGCTCCTTTCCCTTGGGTTCAACTATCTCGTGGGAGGGACATACGACCTTGGAACGATCAAAATAGTTGGTGCGGATGTACTTGCAGAGGTCCGCCCTAAAGGAAGTAATCTCGAAGATATTTTTAATCCGTGGCTCTTTACAAAAAACAATGCACAAGACGATCACTCACAACGCAAGTCGATATCAGATGTGCACCTGAGCATTGAAATAATCGATGCGTCAGTGGACCTTGTGGATATTCCACGAAATGACAGCTGGCGACTTACGGAAGTTATTGCCTCACTAACGTTTCGTCCAGCAGATTCGATATCACAACTCCTGTATGAGTGGACAGCTGCTGGACGGCTTATACATAGTGGCCAACCCGTATCGTCTATCACTCTCGATGCGCTTTCGAATGAGATCAATATGCAGTCTATTGATAATACTAAGATCACTGCAGGTGTCACGGCAGTCATGGCACGTAATGGTGGATGGTCAATTTCAGCCCCAGCTTCGCATGACGGTCATCCGCAGACATTTGCCGTGGCTACTCATCAGCTGCCACTGGGAGTGTCGAGTGTAGCTGCTACACGTTTTAGCATAGATCATCTTCTTGATGGTCTGGCTGATGCCCGCCTGGATATAACCCTTCCAGACATAGAGCAAAACCCTGAATTTCAAGACAGCGGTCTGAATATTTCAGGATCATTTTTTGGAGAACAATTAGCGGTTTGTGAATCGGAGGCGCTTTCAGAAGTGTTCACCATCCAGGATTGTAAGGTGCCTTTTGATATCAACATTAAAGATGAGATAATTACGGTACGTGATCTTCGTGCAGAATCACCACTGCTTGAAGCTGAAGTATCGGGTCGGA
>CACORA010000029.1 GCA_902629495.1 Planctomycetaceae bacterium | reverse complement strand
GCGACTTGTACGTGACTCGATATCATCGATTCCAGGTCGCCCAAGTATCAACTGAAAAGGACGTATCAGATACCTACTCATGTCACATGAAGGCAGTCAAAACTTGAACGAAGCTTCGTCAGCGAATGAAGTAGACATTGGCACTGAGCAAGTGGCACAAGTCTATGCAAAAGCTATTGTCGAAGCAGCGGAAACCGCTGGCTGTCGGAACGATGTGGTCTCACAACTCAACACCCTTGCTCGTGACATTCTCCCAAAAATTCCGCAGGCAGCCGATGTATTTGCTTCGCCAAAGATTACAACGGATGTCAAGGACGAGATTATCGATCGTCTTGCAAAAGGACGCCTTCAACCGACTACAACACATTCACTTCATGTGCTTGCTCGTCACGGAAGGCTCGGCATCCTTGCTGCCGTTGCAAAAGCTGCATCCCGACTTGCCGATGAACGTGATGGCATACATGAAGCTTTTTTCACAACAGCTATCCCACTCACTGATGAGAAAAAGAATGAAGTGCTCAAAGATGTACAGCAATCGCTCGGAATGTCCTTGAAGCCATCATTTATTGTTGATGCCTCCATCATTGGAGGACTCATCGTGCAAGTTGGTGACACGATTTACGACCAATCGGTTGCAACTAGTTTGACAAAACTAGGCAACCAACTTCGTCAACGAAATATTTCTGCCCTCCAAACTGGTGAATACTCATGGCAAACCTAACCGATGAAATTACATCCATCCTTCGTGAAGAAATTGTTCGATATGAATCGGGCATTGACGTCCGGCAAGTGGGGCGCGTTTTAGAAGTTGGTGATGGGATTGCTCGCGTGTGGGGACTCTCAGACGTCATGGCTGGCGAAATGGTTGAATTTCCAGGTGGCATCACAGGCCTGGCTTTCAATCTGGAAGAAAACTCTGTTGGTGTCATCATTCTTGGCGACTACCTCAAAGTGACTGAAGGGGATGAGGTCAAGAGTACTGGTAAACTCTTATCTGTTCCCGTTGGTGATGCCGTCATTGGCCGTGTGCTTGATCCCCTTGGCAATCCACTTGATGGAAAGGGTCCTGTTGTTTCGGATCAGCGCCGACCAGTAGAAACTCTCGCGCCGGGCGTTGCTGAACGGTCTCCCGTCCGAGAGCCACTTCAGACTGGCATCAAGGCAGTGGATGCCATGACTCCTATTGGCCGTGGCCAACGCGAATTAATCATCGGCGACCGAAAGACAGGGAAAACTGCAATTGGGATTGATGCAATCATCAATCAGAAAAACAGTGGCGTCAAATGCTTTTATGTCGCAGTCGGCCAAAAAGATTCTTCTGTCGCTGTTGCTATTGATGTTCTTCGAAAGCACGGCGCAATGGATTACACGACTGTGATTGTGGCAGGCGCAAGTACGGCAGCACCATTACAGTACATCGCTCCGTATTCAGGAACTGCGATGGCGGAGCACTTCATGCATGATGGTCAGCATGCACTCATTGTCTATGATGACCTTTCAAAGCAAGCAACAGCCTACCGTCAACTTTCTCTACTTATGCGACGTCCTCCAGGTAGAGAAGCCTATCCTGGTGATGTCTTTTATGCTCATAGCCGACTACTCGAAAGGTCATCAAAACTCTCTGATGAACTTGGTGGTGGATCTCTCACAAGTCTCCCCATTATTGAGACTCTTGAAGGCGAAGTGTCGGCCTACATCCCCACGAATGTCATCTCGATTACAGACGGACAAATCTATCTTCAGCCTGATTTATTCTTTGCTGGACAGCGTCCTGCCATGAATGTTGGAATCTCGGTTTCACGTGTTGGTGGTGCTGCTCAAACAAAGGCCATGAAGAAGGTCTCTGGTGGCCTTCGTTTGGATCTTGCATCCTTCCGCGAACTTGAGGCGTTTGCACAACTTGGAACAGACCTTGATGCAGCGACTCAGCAACGGCTCGACCGGGGCTATCGTATGGTTGAGTTACTGAAGCAAGGCCAGTATCAACCGTTAGAAATGGTTGATCAGGTTCTTTCGATTTACGCTGGAACTCGTGGGCACCTTGATGATGTGAAGCGAGATGAGGTCGCGTCTTGGGAGGCCTCTTTTCTCACATTTGTGAAAGATCAGGTTCCTGAACTGAGAAATCGAATCATTGAATCCAATGAACTTGATGATGAAAGTGAACGGCAACTCGAGGCAGCCATAGCTGAATTCAAACGACAGCACACATCTGGGACTGATAAGCAGGAACCCGCGGCAAGCAGTACTGCGAACTAGGGTTTTTATTTTTTGAAGATGTAGGTTTACCACACAATGGCACAAGCGAGAGCACTTGACAGAAGACGCAAATCTGTGCGGAATATCCGCAAGATCACTCGCACCATGGAGTTGATCGCAACGGCTCGCTTTAAGAAAGCTATGGACCGTTCGATTGCCTCGCGGGACTACACGTCACATCTTGCAAAAATTCTTGCCAATATTGCAGCGGTTGGAACTGAATCTGCACATCCTCTGCTTCATGTTCGCCCCACGAAAAATACTGCTATTCTCGTTCTTACAGGGAATCGTGGATTATGTGGTGGATACAATTCCACCATTGTTCGTCAATCTCTCGCTATTCTTGGACAGTGGAAAAGTGAACAAGTACGTGCTGACGTTGCTGTCTCTGGTAAACGAGGTATTTCAGCACTTCGATTTCGCGGTGTTGATATTCGTAAAGAATACACGGAGTTTGAGGACAAACCGCAATTTGATTCTGTAGCCCCAATAGGCCAATCATATTTATCCTCCTACTGTTCTGGTCATATTGACCGGCTCGATGTTGTGTATACAAAATTTCACAGCATTGCTCGCCAAGAGGCCGTCATAGAGACTCTTCTCCCTCTGGCATCACCCGAGTCTGCAGATGACGGTGCTTCGACGCAACTCCTTGCCTCGCAGGAATATGACTTTTATCCATCAGCAGAAAGCATTCTTGAAGAAATACTTCCTGCGAGTTTTCTTGCACGTCTTTTCAAGTGTTTTCTTGATGCTGCTGTAAGCGAACAGGTTGCTCGGATGGTAGCCATGAAAGCGGCAACAGAAAATGCAAGTGGATTGATAAAGCATCTTTCCCGACAGTACAACCGAGCACGCCAATCACAGATCACTGGTGAAATCATGGAGATCCTTGGCGGCGTTGAGGCCCTCAAAAAATAGAAACTTCATAACCCCAATTCCTAGAGATAATTTACTTTTCAAGAAGGACATCGAGATGGCGACGGCAACAGCCCCTAAAACTAAGATCGGTAAGGTGACTCAGGTCATCGGCTCTACGTTTGATGTAGAATTCCCAGAGGGTTCTATCCCAGATATCTACAATGCAGTTCGCGTTGATTCGGAAGAAAAGGGGGTATCACTCCACCTTGTTGGAGAAGTCCAACAGCACCTTGGAGGAGGAAAAGTTCGTTGCGTTGCACTTGGCTCCACTGACGGATTGATCCGTGGTGAGACTGTGACGGACACAGGATCGCCTGTCTCAGTTCCAGTCGGTCCAGCTACACTTGGTCGAGTCTTCAACCTCTTGGGGGAGCCAATCGACAATGGAGGAGCGGTTGAGACAGAAGAGAAATGGCCCATCCACCGTGATGCTCCGCCAGTGACAGAACTATCGACAAAAACCGAACTTTTCGAGACTGGCATTAAGGTAATCGATCTGCTGACACCGTTTGTACGTGGAGGAAAAGCTGGTCTGTTTGGTGGTGCAGGACTGGGAAAGACCGTGATCCTGACAGAACTCATTGCACGTATTGCGAGCGCCCACGGTGGTTACTCCGTCTTTGCGGGAGTTGGTGAACGAACACGAGAAGGAACCGATTTATGGCTTGAAATGCAAGAAGCAAAGATCGGCGACACCGGCCGAAGCGTAATCGAACAAACGTGCATGGTATTCGGACAGATGAATGAACCCCCCGGCGCTCGCCTTCGTGTAGCCTTGTCAGCACTTACAATGGCTGAGTTTTTCCGAGATACGACAGGAGCTGATACTCTTCTCTTCGTTGATAATATCTTCAGATTTTCTCAGGCTGGTAGTGAAGTGAGTGCGCTGCTAGGCAGAATGCCAAGTGCTGTAGGATATCAGCCAACCCTCGCTACAGAGATGGGCGCCTTGCAAGAAAGAATTACGTCTACATCCAAGGGCGCAATTACATCTGTACAAGCTGTGTATGTTCCTGCTGATGATCCGACTGACCCTGCTCCAGCGACTGCCTTTGGCAACCTCGATGCATTTCTCTATCTCGAGCGATCCATCTCTGAAAAAGGCATTTATCCTGCCGTTGATCCTCTTGCCTCATCCAGTCGAATTTTGGATCCTCAGTATGTCGGTGATCGACACTACGCGATTGCCCGCCGCGTCCAGAGAACACTGCAACGCTATCGAGAACTTCAAGATATCATAGCCATCCTTGGTGTGGACGAACTTGCTGAGGAAGACAAATTGATTGTTCACAGGGCCCGCCGCATGGAGCGTTTCCTCTCACAACCATTTCTTGTTGCTGAAGTGTTCACAGGCAAACCGGGTGAAATAACAAGCCTCGATGACACCATTCGTTCCTTCGAAGAGATTGCAGACGGAAAATGGGATCACCTTCCAGAACAAGCATTCATGTATGTTGGTCCTATTGAACAGGCCGAGGAACAAGCAAAAAAAATGGCCTCAAAGGTCTGAATTAAGTAGATCACAGGAGCTTGTCCATGACTGACAACAAAACTGGCACGGGCGTCCGGTGTGTCATTGTGACTCCGGAAATGACCATCTTGGATACACATTCTCAGTCTATAACTGTGCCGTTATTCGATGGCCTTCGAGGGATTGCGCGTGGTCATGCACCATTCATTGGTCGCCTCGGCGTTGGCTCGGTAAAAATAAAAGGAGATTCAGGCGAGTCTTCTCATCACACTCAAAGCGTTTTCGTAAGTGGTGGCTTTGTTGAGGTGGGTCAAAATACTGTGACCATTATTACACAGAGGGCGATTGCCTCTGAAGCAATCGATATTGAAGCGGCTCGACAAGAATTAGCTGAGGCCCAAGCCATAGCAGCGGCTGGTGATGAAGCGATTTCCAAACGCTTCGAGTCTGTTGCTGCTGCGAGAGCACTCATTCGATCAGCAACAAAGTAATCTCGATCAGAGGAACACTCAAAAACGAGTCTAGATCTGGTAATTGTTCTCTGGCTCTTGTACTTCGCCCCGCATTCTAAGTTTTGGCTTCTCAAGCACCACCGTCGTATGTGGATCAACAGAACGGGTCAACCAGACACTACTGCCAATCACGGAATCATGGCCAATGCAGGTTGCCCCACCAAGAATAGTCGCATTAGCGTAGATTACCACCCTGTCCTCAATTGTTGGGTGTCTCTTGGCGCCTCGAACAAGTTGACCGTTCGCATCCGTTGGAAACGAAACGGCTCCAAGTGTTACGCCTTGATAGATCTTTACATGACTTCCAATTTGACAGGTCTCACCAATGACCACTCCAGTTCCGTGATCTATGAAGAAATGATCACCTATTGATGCACCAGGATGTATATCAATACCGGTACGTGAATGTGACCATTCCGCCATCATCCGTGGAATAAGCGGGACCTCTAACTTGTGAAGCAGATTTGCAAGCCGGTAAATTGTGACTGCCTCAAGTCCGGGATAGCAAAAAATGACCTCATCGAGTGTCCTTACTGCTGGATCTCCTTCGTAAGCAGCCTGCACATCTAACGAAAGCACCTTTCTCAGTTCAGGGATTTTTTCCAAGAACTCAACCGCCTTAGCTTGCCCAAGAGACTCAAAATCAGATTCTTCAACGCACTTTTGCAAATCCGTTGATACTTCTTGTGAAGCAACACCCTCCGCTGCTATCGCCTTTTGAACTGATGCGCCATGACGGAGAGCCCGACCAATCTGGATAGTAAGTTTGTCATGCAGTCCATCAATCAAATCTCCAACGTGATATGTAACATTTCCAAGATGAAGATTTTCTCTCCGTCGATATCCTGGATAGAGAATCTCCTTGAGATCTTCGCAGATTGCCACTATGGACTCATTATTTGGTAATGGACAATGACCAAGATAGTGAATCGTTGGAGCGTCTCGATATGTCTGAACAATCTGCTTTGTCAATTCGGGCAGTTGTTCCTTGATACGAACATCAGTAGCCATGGTACTATCAGTATTAGTGACGCGGACAGAAAGGTAAATAACCCACATTTAGCCGTCGGCGACTTGCCTATATGAAATTGAGCTCTGATTTCATGTGTTACTGAAATCAAGCACTTCCATCACACTTTTGGCAAACCAGGAAGAATCTGACGGGCAAATGAAATCAATTTATGGCTCAACACTCTCGTGCTGCTTTTCTTGCCTGAGCTATTGTAAAAGCTCCTTCATAGAGCGCACGGCCAACAATACAACCCGCTGCACCAGACTCTACAACAGCTTCGATATCTGCCTCACGCGCAATCCCGCCCGATGCAATAATGGGTAGGCTAATAGCCATAACTATCTCACGGAGAGAGATCAGATTTGGCCCCTCCATCATTCCATCTTTTGCAATATCGGTATACACAATTGCTGCAAGAGGGGCTTGTGCATATTTTTGAGCTACTTCAACCGAGGTGAGATGACTTGTTTCAATCCAGCCTCGAGTTGCAACACATCCATCCCGCGCATCCAACCCAAGCACAATCTTCTCTGGAAATGTCTTGAACATCGACTCAAAAAGCTCAGGTTGTTCAATAGCAACACTTCCAACAACTAAACGCTGAACGCCGACATCAATATACGCCCGCACCGTATCAAGCGAACGAATGCCACCTCCAATCTGAATTGGAACTGCACAAGAACGAACCATATCCTCAATCGTTTTTAGTTGTACGGGACTGCCTTCCTTGGCCCCATCTAGATCAACAACGTGCACCTGTTCAGCACCTTCTGAAACAAAACGTTGAATTAAGGCGACTGGATCATCACCAAACACCGTCTCCCGTTCATAATCACCTTGAAGCAGGCGAACACATTTACCACCACGAAGATCAATAGCTGGCCAAAGTTCCATAAATCAACAACTCATATATACAAAGAAGGAATAAAACAAAGGTGTCACACCATTTCAAGAAACAGCTCGAGGAAACGCATACCAATACCCTGACTTTTTTCTGGGTGAAACTGTGTAGCAAAAAGCCGTCCTCGTGAAACTGCAGAACAAAATGATCCTTGATAGTCTGACATCGCTGCAACCACTGATTCGTCTGATGGATGAACAACATACGAATGGACAAAATAAAACCAGCCATCAGCGTCACACTTGAGACGGGAGAGAAACTCTTTATCTCCTTGCCACGAAACAGTATTCCAACCCATATGTGGCACCTTGGTTCCCGCCGGAACATTCAATCGCTTAACCTCACCGGGCAGCACTCCAAGCCCTGCATTGCAACCACCTTCCCATCCAGTTTCAAAGAGGAGTTGGAGGCCTATGCAAATCCCAAGAAATGGTCGATCTGCCTGAATGAAATCTTTGATCGGACTAACAAGTTGACGAGCATGCAATGCCTGCATGGCATCGCCAAATGAACCAACACCTGGCAACACAAGCTTGTCTGCCTCACTGATGCGGCCCGGATCTGAAGTAACCAGTACTTTGGATCCAAGACGTTCAAACGATTTTTGAACACTTCGCAGATTGCCAGATCCGTAATCAACAATAGTGACCATGTGTCGAGTGTAGACTGCGGGCTTAGAAACACAACGCCTCTGGGCTGTCTACGGAGAGACTGGCTGCCACGCTGACGAAGACGCCACATTTTTTATAGATTTGCCATCTTCAGCGAACGACTGATCATCCGACTGCTCTGGATAAATGACCAACTCCACCCGACGATTCCGCGCCCGTCCTGCAGCCGTTGCATTGGAAACAACAGGATGATTTGAGCCATGAGCAACAACGAACAGTTGACTTTTCAGAAGAGGCGTACGACTAATGAAAAAATTAAAAACAGCTGTTGAACGAGCGGCAGTAAATTCATGTGTTGATTTCCATGATGTATCTGCAAGTGGCTCAGTATCAAAATGTCCTTCAATACCAATAAAGTGTCGCGGGTACACACGCGCAAGCTCATCAGCTGCTTGCGTGAGAATTGAGACACCAGACGGAAGTATATTCGCCGTTGTTTTTTCAAATACTCTATCTGCAGGAATTTCAATGCGTACAACGCTACCATCAAATCGAACCTCAAAGCCAGGTAGAGAAAGCTGGCCCATAGCTGATTCCATAACTAAAGGTGACGTTACGTCCGGCTTCGCAGCTAAAGTTTGTGCTGGCTGATTTTGCATTCTTTCTTGAGCAAGTTGATTTGATGTACTTGCTAACTGCTCTTGAAGGACAGCAATTTCATCTTGCATTACCATCGACTTCTGCTGACTTCTCGTTAGTGCTACTTCTAGTTCCGGACCGTTGAGCGAAGCATATGATGGCATTGATGGGGCACTTGCTGTTCCCTGAAATTGACTAAGAGTATGCGCAGGCGCTGCTATTCCCGGCGGAGGCTCAAGACTGATCTGTTCCGGTTGATTTTTCTTAAACGGATTAGATACACACCCCGTTGAAATAAACAACGAGGCAATCAAAAACACTGAAATTCGATTCATCGGGATTTTCATGCTCCCGCTTATTGTCTCTCAAGGCACCTGTGACATGCGAAGGCTAGAAAACAACTGTATCAAACACAAGCCATCCGCAACTGCCCCAAAGCCCCGCGGCTACCCCTTTCTCCACAAATGGTAAAACAGGCACTTCAAAATAGAACATATGCCTTATCGCTCGCGAGGCTTAATTCTTGGCTCGCACCAACTGTAAAAGCCGTAAGGAAATTGTGGTAAGCAACACCACAATGCCTAAAACAAACACTAACAGTAACGGGTCTATAAAAAAGCCAGATGTAGACACCCATACAAAACGCCAACAGATGATTATTGTTGCCGCCGCAAGACAAAGACTTGGACCATATGGCAACTCGTTTTCACGACGAAGTAACAAACCAAAAAGTCCATGAAATAAGCCAATAAAAACAGCAAAGAAAAAAACCAGAATAGCCGGCTGCCACCCCAACCAGACACCGATCATTGCCATGAGCGTTACATCACCAAACCCCATGGCTTCTTGCCCCATCGCCCGGCTCGCTCCCTCACGAACTCCCCATGTGAGACTAGCACTTACGAATAAACCAATCATCGACGACTGAATCGCATCAAATCGCTCTCCATTGAGATACCAAATGATGCCTAGAACGAGGGTTCCAACAGCCAGAAGTATATTTCTTGGTTCTAGTAACGTCTGCTTTGAAAAAGAAAAACGCTGTTTATCGTGGCTATGAAAAAATGGGGTCGTACAAAAAAACCACCATCCAACAAATATGACAAGTGAAATACCCAACCCAGTTGCATAAGGATACCCAGACAACAAAGGGGGCGAGGGATTCGAATACAGCCCTCCTGTCATGCTTAAGATATCAAGAACAAGTTCAGGGTGCGCAAACGATCGTTCATGGATGCATCCGACAGGCAGGCCGATACCGGGAAAAAGACTGAAGAGAATAAGCCCTAACAGTACACCAGATACTGTGATCCAATCTGGAATCACCTTAAAACGAAGATCAATCCATGTCGCAGCAGCCAAGCACGACAAGAATATAAGATGGCTCAACCAGCGAAGAAGAAGCGTTGAATCACTTTCTATCAACGGTGTTCCATCAACTGCCAAGGGGGCAAGTTGAACAGAATAAACTTCCCAATACCAAAGAGCGACAGCCACTCCTGAGAAAAGAAACTCGATAAGGCGATCATATCGAGAGGACTCACCGATGAGCTGTTTCACCGACAGCGTAAGCAAGCGGCCAAAAACAATACCGAGTATGATTGCACAAACACTTCCTGTCCAACTTGTAACAAAGAGGGTGAGTCCGTTCATGGTGACAGCCCTTTTTGCAACCAGGAAACAATTGCTTCAGCCAAGACCTCAGGACGCTCTTTAGAAACATCTACTATATGGTTTGCACATTCCTTATACAGTGGCTCTCTAATAACTAATGCTTCAGCAACTTCATCAAGTGGATCTCGCCCAGATAACGCAGGCCGTCGAGAAGCTGTTGACGGATCTGCCGCCAATCGTCGACGAATGACACTCCCAGGGGCCGTCAACCACACGACAGGAAAGAATGCTTCTCGTAATAACCTGCGATTTTCTGGACGCAATACAATCCCCCCTCCAGTTGCCAGCACACCGTCAAACTTACAAAATTCTGAGGCCAGGATTGACGCTTCTTTGTCCCTGAATGCTGCTTCTCCATAGGAACTCATAAAGGTAGCAATCGATGATCCGACATGCGATTCTATGACGGCATCAGCATCAATCCAGTTGCAATCCAAGTGTTTTGCAAGCAGTGACGCAATAGTCGTTTTTCCACTTCCCCGGTAGCCAATGAGAGTGATACGGGGCATAGATTTTTCCACACAAGGTCTTAATCAGGAATCTTTGCTGAAGCAGTTGCCCGCTTCAAGGCATCCCGCATAACAGCTTCGGGAGCATCGCAGTCATGCCAGATCGAAAATTGATGCGCTGCCTGTCGAATAAACATATCTACACCAGTCACCGTTCGACAACCAATAGATTGTGCGTGCTTGATGAGAAGAGTATTTTCAGGATTGTACACAGTATCAAAAACAATCATGTATGTCTGAAGATGTGATTTTGGAAATGGCGAATCATTGACGTTCGGATGCATTCCAATGGGAGTAGCATTTATAATACAATCGTGGGGGATTCGATGCCTCATATCCCATTCAACAACTTTACACCCGACCTCAGCCGCAATCACTTCGGCCTTACTAACCGTGCGCGCTGCCAACGTCACCTCAACATTTCGTTCACGGAGCACGAATGCCAAGGCCCTTGCCACTCCGCCTGAACCTAAGATAAGCGCCGAACGGATACCGATGCCAGATTTTTTCGACTCCTCAGCGATTTCATCTTCCTCAATTGCTGCTTTGAGGCTCTCTATGGCCGCCGTAGCATCTGTATTGAAAGCTGAAACCCCGTCCGCTTTAAGGGAGAGCGTATTGACAGCTCCAATTGATGTCACAAGTTCGTCACAGTGCTTCACTTTTCGGAGCACGCTTTGCTTGTGGGGAATCGTTACACTCAACCCTACGAGTGACCAGCGTTCGGCTGAATCCAAAAATGCATCAATGTGATCCTCAGAAACTCGAAACGGAAGGTATACCGCATCTATTCCGGTAGCATCTAACGCCTTATTATGAACAACAGGGCTCAGACTGTGCCCAACCGGATCAGCAACTACTCCAAATATTTTTGTGTCCTTCGATATCGTTTCATACCGAAAAATATCTCGCATTTCTCGCCAACCAATCTGACCGGGGGCCAATACTCGGTCGCTGCTAAAAGTAGCGTAGGTAAACGGTGCACCAAAGCGTCCTGCCAACACTCGCGTCGGCATACCAATATCTCCCATACACAGACCGATTGTAGGCTTATCAACTGACTGCATAAGTTCAAGCACACGAAGCGAATCTTCTGGTTGATTTGCCATGGTTGCAATTTTGACAATGTCTGCGTCAAGAGAACTCAATTGCCTGTGCAGTCCAATTAAATCATTTGGGGTCTTATGAAAATCATGGTGACTAACAATTCGTTTTGTTGATCCATATCGAGGAACAGTCGACGCTATGTCATCTTCCAGATCTACATACTCTGCTCCTTCCACAATCGCAGTTCGCAAGACAAGCCTTCTCGCCTCTTCGGATTGTTCCCAACGCCCACCATCTTGAGCTCGTCGACATGTCACAATGACAGGGCAGGGGCGATCCCTGAGCAATCGCTTCACCTGAACTGGACCTTGAATGTAGTCCAGTCGCAATTCGACCAACTTCACGCCTTGCTCAGCAAGAAACTTGTGTTCAGCAATAACGTGACGATGACGGCCACGTCCTATTCCTACACAAATCATTGTTCCCAAGCATCACTTTCTTTGATTGACTGCCAGAAAAATCAAATTCGACGAAATTGCTTATCAAGTTCCTGCTTTGACAGAAGAAGAGACGTGGGACGACCATGAGGACAATGATGTGCGTCGTCCACAAGATGACGATCCCGAATTAATGCGTCCACTTCTTCTTGCGAAAGTTGATCACCCGCCTTGATCGCTGAACGACAGGCTAGGCTATGCAGCACTTCTTCAACCAGCATTCTTGTTTCAGCACCTGATGATGCAACCGCCAGTCGATCAATTACCTCACGAATAATCTCTTCTGAAGACGTTGTACCTGCCAAAACTGGCTTTGACGAAACAAGTACTGTTGAACCACCAAATGGCTGTATTCGCATGCCAGCTTTTTCTAAAGTCGAGGCATGCTCACTAATGAGTTCCAATTCTTTTGGCCCCAAATCGACTTGCTCTGGAACAAGAAGCGACTGAACCTCGAGTTGTCCACTATCGACTGACAACTTCAATCGCTCGAAGAGGACTCGTTCATGGAGTGCATGCTGATCGATTACTTCAATACCATCACCCTGCTCAACCACAAGATAGCGATTTTGCATCTGAACGGCGCGCTGATGAGTATTTTCTAAACACGTTGGCAAAACATGCCCCTCCGAATCATTCAACGCGGAGGATAGCGCTGATGACGAATGCACCTGCATAGTGGACGAGTGTGAATCAGGAACATGGGTTTTCAGCGGCATCTCATTCGTCGAGACAAATAAACTCTTGTCAACGGTGTTGGATCCAACATGGGGACGCGTTTGTGAACTCCCCCATGCTGTGGGTGACTGCATACTCGTACCCATATCCGTCTCCAAAAACGTGGACCGCAGCGAGGATACAACTAATCGATATATCCGCTGTGGATTACGAAATCGAACTTCTGTTTTGGCAGGGTGTACATTGACATCAACCGAATCAGGAGGGATCTGGAAATTTAGAAAGACAATTGGGTGCCGTCCGGTTAGCAACAATCCTCGATATGCTTCCTGTATGGCATGAATAACAGAGCGGTCACGAAATGGACGCCCAACCACCGTGAGATACTGCAATCTATTACTCGCTTGATCATCCTCAGGACGTCCTACAAGACCATTGCATTGAATCTCTTCGTCAGAGGATTCGATTGCAATCAGTCGCTCTGCCATTTGTCTGCCGAACAACCCTCCGATTCTCTCTCTGAATGAGGACACTGCTGCAAGATCATGAATCAATTTACCGTTGTGTGTGAGTGAAAAAGCAACCTTCGGATTCGCCAAAGCCGTCCGCACAAAGGCATCGGCCGCATGATTCCATTCTGTTTGTGGAGTCCTTAAAAATGCCCTTCTAGCAGGAACATTTCCAAAGATCTGTCGAACCTCAATGGTCGTCCCCATGCCACACCCTTCGGGAACAACTTCCCCCAATCGCCCTCCGTCTACACAGAGAGATGCTCCCTCACTCTTTGCCTGACGAGACCGAATCAGCAATGTCGATACTTCAGCGATACTCGCCAGCGCTTCTCCTCTGAACCCAAAGGTAGCAATACTTTCTAGATCTTCTGCAGTGCGCAGTTTGCTCGTGGCATGGGGAGCAACCGCAAGAGGCAAGTCAGAAGGCTCTATCCCGCTGCCGTCATCTGACACCCGCACTAGAGAAACACCACCTTGCTCAAGCGTCACATCAATCCGAGTAGCCGCTGCGTCAAGCGCATTTTCCAGAAGTTCTTTCACAATACTTGCTGGTCGCTCAACCACTTCACCTGCAGCGATGCGGTTCACAACAGACTTCGGCAAATTAAGAATCCGGCTCATATCGCCCTGGCCCTATAAAGTCAGTATTGGCATTAATTCAGTTGGTACTCTTTGATTTTTCGATACAACGTTCGCTCCCCAATTCCCAGAATCTCTGCGGTCTGTTCACGATTTCCTCCAGTGAGCTTGAGTGTCTCTTCGATAAACACACGCTCTATTTCACTCAGAGGACGACCGACAAGAGAAGCAACAACGTTTTCAGAAGTATAGCCAACACATGGTTGACTCTCGACAGGAGCATCTGGCTCTAGTTCCATTGGTAAATCATCAACGTCGAGCGTGCCATCGCAGTCTACAACTACCATGCTTTCAATCACATTTCTCAGTTGCCGAACATTCCCCGGCCAAGAGAATGCTGTCAGCTTGAGGCGAGCAGCTACTGACATCCCACGAATATTTTTTCTATGACGTACGGCAAATTGCTTTATGAAATGCTCAATGAGCAATGGAATATCTTGGGCTCGCTGCTGAAGACTCGGAATACCAATCGTCACAACCTTCAGTCGATGATAGAGATCATTCCGAAAATACCCATCCGAAATGGCATCTTCGAGATTCCGATTGGTCGCTGAAAGAATACGCACATTAACTTTTATTGGACTGTTAGAACCGACCCGAGTAATTTCACCTGACTCCAAGACTCGAAGCAGTTTGATTTGAGTGGGCATGGGCATGTCACCCACTTCATCCAAAAATAAAGTCCCTCCATTCGCAAACTCAAACTTACCGATACGATCATTCGAAGCATCTGTAAAAGCTCCTTTGATGTGACCAAAGAGTTCGCTTTCAAGAATATTTTCGCTCAGCGCAGCACAGTTGAGTGCCACAAAGGCCTTGGACTTACGCGGACTATTTTGATGAATGGCCTGAGCGACCAACTCCTTACCTGTACCTGTTTCTCCTTGAATCAAAACAGTTGCATCTGTTGGAGCAATTCTTTTTAGACGCTCAATCAGCGCAATCATTTGGGAACTCGACCCTATGACTCCCTCGAATCCAAACTTTTCATCCAATCGTCTATTCAACTCAACATTCTGTCTCTTCAAGCGTATTCCTTCAGACGCTTTTTCAACTGCTTTTCGAAGATGCCCTAGATCCAATGGCTTTTGAAGATATGTGAACGCTCCTTGCTGCATCGCCGATACAGCTGACGGCACTGTACCGTGACCCGTCACCACGATTACTTCTGTCTCAGAACTGGACTTTTTAGCAAGATCAAGGATCTCGAGCCCTCCGATATCATTCATCATCAAGTCAGTAACGATGATATCGAATGTCTGTGATGAGATTTTTTTTGCACCCTCGGTGCCACTCCCCACCACAGATACACGGTAACCGATTCGACTCAAGCACTCCCCCATCGTGCGAGCATGAGCAATATCGTTATCCACAACGAGTACAGAGACCAATTCCTGTGAACCAGTCTCATTAGAATCATCAGTAGCGTCACGAAGAGAAGTCATAGGAACAGAGAAATACAGGCACTCACAATATTAGTTATTTTTCATGATCGTACGCCCTGATGAGGTGTATCGTCTAGCCAGAACAACTGGCCTGCCAAATAGGACACCTATCCGCTCGGAGGCAAACGGGGCGGAGCTGGCAACCACATCGTCACCTTTGTCCCACGTCCAGGTACACTTTCAACATCAATCGTTCCATCGTGCGATTCGATGATTTTTCGAGCAGTTGGCAATCCAAGCCCTGATCCACCCTGCTTCGTCGAATAAAAGGCACGAAAAGCTTTTGCGAGAGTCTCTTCTTTCATGCCCGGACCAGTATCGATCAGTTCCAAGATCACTCCCAATCCAGCAGCACGAGTACGCACGACAATTTGCCCACCGCTTTCCATCGCCTGAACCGCATTGATAAGTAAGTTCAATACAGCAGAACGAAACGTCTCACGATCAATTCGTACATTCGGAAGTTCCGGATCTAGATATCGAACAACATCCACGTGAGATTCACGACATTGTGGCGCAAAAAAGTCTAGTAATTGTGAAAGTTCGACATTGAGATTGACTGGTTCAAGGGTCAGAGATTCTTGCCTCGCAAAATCAAGAAAATCCCCTAATAGTTTTTGCAGTCGATCACACTCATGGCGAACAAGGTCGATTTTTGCCTTCGCTCGCCGATCTCGTTGCTTCGTCGATGAATCGGGTTTTGTTTCACCAAAGTCTTCTGCAAGCAACTCCATATTGAGACGAATGGTGGAAAGTGGATTCCGGATCTCATGCGCAAGAGCACCTACAAGAGCTGCAAACTCCGCATATGTTTCAGCCCGTACGGACGATATCTGGTCGTCTGAAGACATGGTGAAGCCACACTCAGTTCGACAAAATTAGTGCTGCATGATTATCAAGTCTGCGGCTGTTCCTCTGTCGCTTCTGCTGTCTCCTCCTCAAGAACAGCTTTCCGACTGAGCTTCACCCGATCCTGCTCATCTACTGCAATCACCTTCACTCGCATTGTATCACCAACACGACATATATCAGCAACATTGCCAACATACTCATTAGAAAGCTCACTAATGTGACAAAGCCCATCCTTCCCTGGCACAAGTTCAATAAAGGCGCCAAAGTCCTTCACGCTCGTCACACGTCCTTCATAGATACGACCAATTTGAATTGAAGCCGTGAGCGCCTCGACCTGAGCCATCGCAGACATCGCGCCCTCTGACTCATGACTGGCAACAGTCACTGTTCCATCATCCTCTACTTCTATGCTGGCACCAGTTGTTTCTTGAATCGAACGGATTGTCTTACCCCCAGGACCAATCAAGAGACCTATTTTTTCGGGGTTGATGTGAGTTCGAAGAAGACGTGGAGCCAATGACGAGATTTCCTCACGAGGTCGACGTATGGCCGATAGCATAGTTCGAAGAATCTCTAACCTAGCCTCTCGGGATTGTTTGAGCGTTGCCTTAATAATTTCTGGAGAGATTCCATTGATCTTGAGGTCAAGTTGAATACCAGTAATGCCATCTTGAGAACCAGCGATCTTGAAGTCCATATCACCATAGTGATCCTCATCGCCGATAATATCTGTCAGTAACACCCATTGATCTTCTGACTGTTTGACCAAGCCAACTGAAATTCCAGCAACAGGATTTGTGATCGGTACTCCTGAAGCCATGAGGCCAAGCGTAGCTCCACAGACAGAGGCCATCGAACTTGAACCATTCGATTCAAGGATGTCGGAAATGACTCGTATTGTGTAAGGAAACTTATCCGCTTCCGGCAAAATTGGATTTACACTTCGTTCAGCAAGAGCACCATGGCCTATCTCTCGCCGACCAGGACCACGAATGGGGCGAACTTCACCAACTGAAAAAGAAGGGAAGTAGTAATCCAGCATGAACTTTTTTGAATACTCATCAATCAGTCCATCTACTCGCTGCTCATCCTTTCCCGTCCCAAGTGTGATAGTAATCAACGCCTGTGTTTCACCTCGCTGGAAGACTGCCGAGCCATGAACACAAGGAAGTACATCCACTTCACATTCAATGGGCCGAAGTGACGTGTAATCACGTCCATCTGGTCGTTTTCCTTCAAGAATTAATTCGCGCACGGCCTGTTCCTCCAGCCCGTGCCAAACATGCGAAAAGTCTGACTCACTTACGACATCTGATTCATCAACACCTGTGGCTACTTCATCTGTCACAACTACAGCCTTCGCCTTTTCTCGGAGTTCCTTTACAGCCTCACCACGATCTTGTTTCACTGCAATGCTGTTGGCGACTTTTAGATCCGCTAGATAATCACGGACGAGCTTTTCTCGAAGGGAAGAATAATCCGCAAGTTCATACTCTTTCTTTGGCTTACCTGCTTTGGCAACGAGCTCTTCCTGCATCTCACAAAGAACCCGGATGTGCCGGTGGGCCTCATCAAGGGCTTCAAGCATTCTCTCTTCCGGCATTTCACGGGCAAAACCCTCAATCATAAGAATTGCCGAAGTACTTCCTGATACAACTAAATCAAGATCACTCTCCTCCAATTGATCCTGATTTGGGAAAGGAATGAACTGACCATTCACTTGAGCCAAGCGAACACTTCCAAGTGGTCCTTGAAACGGAAGTGACGAAATACTGAGAGCGGCAGATGCTCCATTCATTGCAAGAATATCTGGGTCATTCTGTCTGTCACTGGCCAGTACAGAGGCTTGAATCTGAACTTCGTCATAAAATCCTTCCGGAAAAAGAGGACGGATGGGACGATCGATGAGTCGACTTGTGAGAGTCTCCTTCATTGTCGGACGACCTTCTCGCTTCAAAAATCCACCGGGAAACTTTCCGGCTGCGGCTGTTCGCTCACGGTAGTCACATGTAAGTGGGAAAAAGTCGATTCCGGCCCGAGGCGCCCCGGTTGCAGCCGCAACAAGAACAGTCGTCTCCCCATAAGAAACAAGAACACATCCAGCTGCCTGTTTAGCCAGAAAACCCGTCTCAATTGCAAATATTTTTTCTCCAATTTTTCTTTCAACTCGCTGTTTCACTTGTTTCTTCCTTCCTTCACTTAACACAAAGCCCCTACAATTTGGGCTCACTTATATTGATGACCTTCAAGTCCACTTCTAATTTGATCGCAAATTAAATAAATCGTTTCCAAATAACCAATAACTACTGACAGAGAATGTTGGTTCCGTGCAGGGTGTACCCACCAACAAATACCACTTGAAACGAGTCTCTATTTACGAATCTCAAGACGCTTGATGACATCAAGATAACGTTGGGGTGCAACTTTCTTGAGATAGTCAAGCAGACGACGGCGACGGCTCACCATCATTAGCAAACCTCGCCGACTGGCAAAGTCTTTACTGTGCTTTTTGAAGTGATCTGTCAAATGAGAAATACGACCCGTGAGAAGGGCGATCTGAACTTCTGCCGATCCATTATCAGCTTTTCCACGCCGGTAGGCGTCGATAAGTTCCTCTTTACGTTCCTTAGTAAGCGACATCAGGATTTCCACCCGCCTATGGGTGGCATTTGTTGTTTTGGAAATAACATCTTGTACAGTTCGAAGTTTACCGCTCATGCCCTTCTTTGCAACAGTCCCTCGCGAAAACAGCACCAAAGAGCACGCCGAACTCGCAAAAAACGACCAGTAAGTTTATTTCAGAAGCCTGGCCATTGACTGAAGAAGAGGCGGTTCTTCACGCGACTCGCCCCACGAGGACAGTGAGCAACATTCCAAGTAAAAACAATCTATTCCAGCACAAGAATGCCCCCTGCGTGGAATCAACTTCCACATATATGCCCATGTTGAGCTATTGGCATGGAATACACGAGGGTTTTTATGCCAACCTTCACCAAAACCTAAAGCACGACATCGTCCTACTCGTTGAAAATACGGTCATTTCAAACGCCTTTAAAGAAAGACTTCTTTCCCACGCGCACGGCTGGTCGACACCAATTCAAACTTTTGTCAAAAACAGGTCACTCTTACTCCTGATCATTCACCAAAGGCCGAGTCGCCGTATTTTCACGATCCCGGCTGGCACCCACCGCCATTGGCAACACCTGAAGAAGCCATGAACTTGACAACGGATGAGACACTTCCAAAACACCGCCTGCTGGACGGAGGAGCCACGACAAGCGGTCCAACGGCACGACCTCAAGAGGCTCTTGCAACAAAGAAAGCCCCTGGCAACGGACAAGCACACCATCAGATGCTCCTTCCGACTTGAGACGGAGGCCGTTCTCATCGATAAACACATCTATGTTTAGGTCATCAAACACTCGCCTCTGTTTCCCATCCAGTGCGTGAAATGCCGGACCTGCTCGACATCCAAAAGCGGTAACCAGATCTCCTAACAACGATTGTGACAGGATCCCATGCGCTGCAGCCACCGTAGCAGCCAGAGACTTTAGCCGGCCCTTGTGCCACTGAAGTCTTTCAATCTGCAGTGTCGCAACACCCTCCAAATCGTGACTCCACGTTGATAGTTCCTCCATCTGAACACCTTCAACACGACCCGTCATTTCGGCTGACCATGATCCATCCTCATAGTGACCACTCAGCACGCCTGTCGCCAGAGCCGTTGGTCCCAGGCGAATCACTTCGGCAAGGTCCGGAACACACACCTTGAGGACATGCCAAGGAACTGGTGTTTCCACCGTTCCGTGTACATGTAATTCCATACCGTCCTCAACAGTCGCAATAACACGCACCTCGTCACTATTGCTACTGACGCGATGAAATCGGATGGCTCGAGAACCCCCAGCTGCCACACACTCTATTCTTAGCGGAAATGGCTCGTAAGAGATCCGTGTGGAATCCTCGGTTGGTAACGTCCCATCCGAATCCATACGCATCCACCGAAAGGCATGAACATCAATGATCCATGACCGGGAGAAGCGAACTGGCTCAAACAGCCAAGCCTTTCCCAATGATGCCATCACCGACATAACATCTGCACCACACTCCATCGAAGGGATCGTCATCCGCATCTCAGTTGCTGAGGTTTCAACCTCGATTTCTGGCAACCGAACAAGGACATCACCACGAGGAGACAAAACTTCACATCCCCACAATCGCACAACACCAGGACGAACATGCTCAATCTTTTGAATGCCGAGGGGCTCTCCGAGCTGCTGTTCAATTTCTCTCCGAAATGAGGCAAGGTGCTCCAACGAATTTCTTTTTATAGCCCACCATGTCAGTACGAGTACGGGCATGACTCCAAGCACCAAAAAAACCAGCCTCGCAAAACGAATCTTGGCTTTTGATTGCTCAATGAACATCCTTGTTCCTTACTTGCTTCTACAGGAATGGCATCACTTTGTTCTTGCTAAATCGTGATACAGGTCCAAACGGGCCTGCATCTCCTCAAGACTGTCGCCACCTAACTTGTCAACAAAAGCAGATGCCACTTCAAAGGCCACGACATTTTCTATAATCACACTACAGGCGCTAACCGCACATACGTCGCTTCGCTCATAGGCTGCATCCTCAGATTCCTTTGTACGCAAATTCACTGATGCCAAAGGCTTTCGAAGTGTACTAATCGGCTTCATGGCAGCCTTCACAACCAAAGGCTGTCCATTGGTCATGCCTGCTTCAAGGCCTCCAGCATTATTGGTTGGACGACTGAATCCCAAAGTTGATGTCTGACGTTTCTCAGCTTCAAAATGGATAGCATCATGCACCTCAGAGCCACGTCGACGAGCGGCCTCAAAACCCATACCAATCTCAACACCTTTTATGGCCTGTACTGCCATCACTGCCTGAGCTATTTTTCCATCGAGTTTACGATCCCATTGCGAATGCGTACCAAGGCCGATGGGTAGACCAAAGACCTGTGCTTCAACAACTCCGCCAAGCGTATCACCTTCTTTCCCAGTTTTGTCAATAAATGCCGTCACATCATGATCCTGATCTGGAAACAATGAGTAGACTGCACTTGAGTCACGAAGAGATCGCAACTCTGATGGTGAACATGTTTTCAGAACAGCCTCAGGGCCTCCAATGTCCATCCCACCAAGTTCCCTGACCCAGCCTACAACCTCAACTCCAAACCGAGCAAGCAACTGCCGAGCGAGGGCACCCGCAGCCACACGAGCCGCCGTTTCACGAGCACTGGCACGTTCGAGAACAGCACGAACGCCACCGAGATGCTTTAGGCTACCAGCTAAATCAGCATGACCTGGCCGAGGTCGCTCAACATCTTCCAACCGTTCAAGCTTGGCATCACGATTAACAACTTCTAAAGCAAGAGGACTTCCAAGAGTGACTCCTCGCCATAACCCTGACAAAAACGTGACGGAATCTGTTTCTATTCGCTGCCGTCCGCCACGACCATGGCCTCCTTGGCGTCGCCGGAGTTCTTCGTTGATGGCATCATTGTCAATTGAAAGGCCTGCAGGAAAACCATCCACAAGAGCGATGAGAGCAGGGCCATGCGATTCGCCAGCAGTCCAGTATCGAAGCATGTCAAATATCTAAATGGAAGAGAAAAAAGTGTTCTGTAGAGTTTAGTTTGGAAAACGATCGATCCCTAGGGCAGTTAAGACCGTCTATTTAGAGATTTTCCCCAGTCAAGACAGTGTAGGCCTCCAGATATTTCTCCCGAGTCTTCAATACGATGTCATCTGGAAGGGCAGGGGGCGGGCTTTTCTTATCCCATCCACTTGATTCTAACCAGTCCCGAACGAACTGTTTATCGAAAGAGTCAGGCACCTGACCTTGCCCAACAGCAAAAGAAGGCCAGAAACGAGAACTGTCTGGAGTCAAGACTTCATCAATCAGCAAAATGGTTCCGTCAGGGGCTAATCCCCACTCAAACTTGGTATCAGCCACTACAATCCCATGATCTAACGCGTAGTCCGCACCACGATTAAATAATGCGATACTCCGTTCACGTAATGTCTGAGCTAAGTCCTTTCCGAGAACCGCTGACATGGTTGCAAACGATACATTTTCGTCATGTCCAGTCTCTGCTTTTGTGGCTGGTGTAAAAATCGGATAAGGCAATCGATCTCCAGCGCGAAGCCCTGAAGGCAACCGTTCTCCACATATGGTTCCCATTCTTTGGTATTCCGATAAGCCAGAACCAGCGAGTGAACCACGCACAACACACTCGAATGGAATCACTTTACTAGCTCGAACAAGCATTGATCGCCCCCGAAGGGATTCACGGTCAATCGATTGCGGCAAGTTCATATCGTCAACATTGGTTGTAATAAGGTGATGCTCAAGAGGATCACGACTATCAGCCAACCATTTAAACCAGAAAGCTGAAATACCCGTGAGCACTTTTCCTTTATCTGGAATAGGTGATGGCAAGATCCAGTCAAAAGCACTGATTCGATCCGTGCTTATAATGAGAAGAACCTCTCCGTATGAAGCATCCTCAAATCGATAGCAATCTCTTACTTTGCCTCGAAAGAGTTTACCGACGCCCAGATTTGTTTCTGTAATCGATGTTTGCATGCAGTGTGTTCTACGCAAAGTTATTCTGTTGTCCATGCACACTGTTAGAACTGGCTTCACAAACTTATTCTGAGTGATCAGAACTAGCAAAAATCCCTGGACATTTTTGGCAAGCCTTGAATACGATTGGCCTCTAACCGGCTCGCAACCACGTGTATGACCCCGTCACGGTGTTGGGCACATCCATGAACAACAAGAACAGAAGCTCGACGGGCAGCAGCACCTGATCGCCCCCAGACTCGCGGATGAACAACGATATTGGCCGTTCCAGTCTCATCCTCGATCGTCAGGAAAATTATTCCACTGGCCGTAGCTGGCCGTTGTCTCGTAACTGTAATACCCATAATACATACAGCACTACCTTCTGTTACCCTTGGTAGCTTGGCAATTGGAATAATGCCCTTCGAGTCACAATGTTCCCGCTCAAATTGCAACGGGTGAGCAACTAACGACAGTCCCATCGTTTGGTAATCAGCAATCACTTGTTCTTTCTGTGACATTGACGGCAGGTAGCGACGTTGCTTTTCCAGATATTTCTTACCCAGAACAACCTTATGGTCCCACCGATACTCACTGCATGAGTGCGTGCCCGTATCATCTATGTACGACATCATCGATTCATTATCATCGTCTTCTGTTTCACCAAGTTGATCAAGAAGAGGCATCCGACCAGGATGATCAAACAATTGCATTGCTTCCCAAATCGCTTTTCGTCGCTCAAGACCAAGTGATTCAAGTGCCCCTGCTCGAGCTAAACATAACAAGGTTTCGCGATGAAGTTCTGCCCGATGAGCAAGTTCACGTACAGATTGAAAACGACCATCTATTCGAGCTGTTTCTATTCGTATTCCAGTAGATTCACCCAGACCATATATCTGCTCAAATCCCAACCGGACAGCGATATGATTTTCATGTCTACCGTACCTCTCAAGCGTTGCATGCCATTGGCTATCATTAATATCAACTGGCAACACCTTAACCCCGTGCGCTTTCACATCATGGACAAG
>CACORA010000028.1 GCA_902629495.1 Planctomycetaceae bacterium | reverse complement strand
TGACGAAGCGCTTGATATTCTTCGTTTTCAGCCACATCGCGGTGCGAGGATGTTGGAAAAAGTTATTAAGAGTGCACTTGGGAATGCAGAGCATCAGCAAGCTCCAGGAATTGACGATTTGGTTGTCGTGGATGCCCGGGGTGACGGTGGGCCGATGTTCAAGCGCATTCGTCCTATGTCTCGGGGTTCGGCATTTGAGATCAAGAGGCGGATGTCTCATATTAGGGTGTCTCTCGATACTACAGCAACGGATCAAACAGGCTGAGATTCAAGCGAAGGAAATAGCAATGGGTCAGAAAGTTCATCCAACAGGCTTCCGAACAGGTGTTACCGAACCATGGAAGAGTCGTTGGTATGCCAGTAAAAAAGACTTTCGGGATCTTTTCATGGAAGATTTCAAGGTGCGGAAGTTTCTGAAGTCAAAATATCGTTCGGCAGCGATTCCCAAGGTGGAAATTGAGCGGACTCGAGATGAGGTAAAGGTGATTCTGCACTCTGCTCGTCCGGGTGTGATCATTGGTCGCAAAGGGCAGGAGGTAGATCGCTTGCAGGAAGAGTTGCAGGATCTCCTTGGGCGACGTGTCAATCTCAAGGTTGAAGAAGTGGGTCGCCCTGAAATGCAGGCGCAGCTCATTGCGGAGGATATTGCCGATCAACTTACCAAGCGGGCTGCCTTCCGCCGAACGCTCAAGCGTTCACTTGAGGCGACCATGGATGCTGGGGCCAAAGGGGTCAAGATTCAGCTGGCCGGTCGGCTTGGTGGTGCAGAAATGTCTCGTTGCGAAAAGGCGATTTCCGGCTCTATGCCACTTTCAACGCTTCGGGCAAAAATCGATTATGGCTTCTGCGAAGCTCCCACGGCGCAGGGCAACATAGGTATTCAGGTGTGGGTCAACCAAGGAATGTACGAGGAGGATGGCGATGGCGCTGATGCCCAAGAGGGTCAAGCACCGAAAAAGCCAAAGAGGTCGTATAAGAGGTAATGCCTCTCGGGGTAATCGAGTTGTCTTCGGTGACTTCGGTCTTCAGGCCGAGCAGCCGGGATGGCTTCCCGCAGCGACTATTGAGGCAGGCCGTATTGCTGCGCAGCAATACCTCCGTTCAGGAGGTCGGCTGTATGTTCGCGTGTTCCCGCATAAGTCTGTGACGTCAATACCCCTTGAGACTCGGATGGGTAAGGGAAAGGGTGAGCCAGACTTTTGGGCTGCAGTGATAAAGCCAGGGACGATTCTCTATGAAATTGGTGGAGTGAGTGAAGAAGCGGCACGGCTTTGCTTCTCAAGGCTGGCCCACAAAATGCCTGTGCGTGTTCGATTTGTGAAGCGGCGGGTTATGTAGTTAAGAAAGATAGGAAGAGATTGGTATGACGAGGGCAAGTGAACTTCGAGAAATGAGTGACGAGCAGATAAAGCTGGTAGGCAAAGATGCTGCCGAGTCATTGTTTCGATTGCGCATGCAGGCGCAAACTGAGAAGTTGGCTGCGCCTACTGATATGAAAAAACTTCGTCGTACGATCGCTCGTTGCCAAACGGTTCTTGCCGAAAGGGCGGCTCAGTCGTCTGCCGTGCCGTCTCCATAAACACGCAAACAATACACGATCAAACAAAACACTCAATTTTAGGAATCAGAAGTCATGCCGAAACGAGTCGAGACAGGAACGGTAACCAGTGCCGCATCGAGTAAGACGCGGAGGGTGGAGATTCCACGAGTTGTGCGGCATCCCAAATATGGCCGTATTCTTCACAGGCGAACGGTTTGTCATGTTCATGATGAAGGCAATGAGTCCCAGCCAGGTGATCTCGTCGAGATCGTCGAATGCCAACCACGAAGTCGGCTGAAGCGTTGGGAGTTGGTCAAAGTTGTGCAAAAGAGTCAAGCGGTTGATCTTGCGTCGCTTCGCAGTGGTGCAAGAGCAACAGAAGAGCGAGAGTCTTCTGTGCGTGCTGAAGAAGCAGCTGCAACGGGTCATGCCGGTTCTGTTGAAGGGGAGGGGGCTGGCACATGATCCAGATGCAGACTCGTCTTCAGGTGGCAGACAACACGGGTGCGAAGGAAGTTATGTGCTTCAAGGTCCTTGGTGGGAGTAAGAAGCGCACTGCTGGCATTGGAGATATCATTGTTTGCAGTGTGAAGAGCGTTATTCCTGGTAGTGACGTAAAAAAGAAGGCAGTTGTTAAAGCGGTCATTGTGAGGTGTAAAAGCCCAACCCGCCGGACTGATGGCAGCTATGTGAAGTTTGATAGCAATGCTTGTGTGATTATCGACAACGATAAAAATCCAAGAGGCACTCGGATTTTTGGTGCTGTTGCTCGTGAGTTGCGTGAGCGTAGTTTTATGAAAATCGTCAGTTTGGCGAGTGAGGTGGTGTGATGATGATTCGTTCTGGTGACCTCGTCGAAGTGTTGGCAGGTAATTCCCGTGGTACGCGGGCAAAGGTGGTGACGGTATTGCCCTCTGAGGGAAAACTTGTTGTTGAAGGGGTCAATAGGGTCTATCGGCACATCAAGCGGAGCCAGAAAAACCCGCAAGGCGGGCGGTTGAGTAAGGAGATGCCTGTGGATGCATCAAATGTTGCATTTGTTTGTTCGGAGTGTGGAAAAGCGACTCGCTTAGGTGTAACCGTTGGAGAAGATGGTAGTCGTTCTCGTTTTTGTAAGAAGTGTGGAGCGGACCTCGGTGTAATTAAGAAGGTAAAGTCCTCGTGAGATGGGTAGCTGTTCGGGGTCAATGACTTGAGTTCAGGAATTGTGTGATGGCAAAAAAAGCAAAAACAAAAAGTGCTCCTGGGGTGGCGGGATCGCCTCGTGTGTTTGAGCACTACCAGAGTAATGTTCGTGCAAAGCTTATTGAGAAGTCCCAAGGCATCAATCCGCATGCTGTGCCAAAGCTGGAAAAGATTGTTGTGAATATGGGTGTCGGTGTTGCTGTGACCGAAAAGAAATATCTTGAGGAGGCAATGGCCGCCATGGCCCAGGTGACTGGACAAAAGCCCGTGGCGACGCTTTCAAAGGCTGCGGTTGCCGGTTTTAAGCTCCGAGAAAACCTGCCGATTGGGTGTAAGGTGACGCTTCGTGGGAAACGGATGTACGAGTTCTTTGACCGTCTTGTGTCGCTTGCCTTGCCGCGTGTTCGGGATTTTCGTGGCCTTTCAAGAAAAGCATTTGATGGTCATGGCAATTACAGTTTGGGCCTCTCGGAGCAGATGGTGTTCCCCGAGATAAATCCAGACAAGTTCAGTCGGCCTCAGGGTATGAATATTACGTTTGTCACAACGGCAAAAAGTGATGACGACGCTAGAGACTTTCTTCTGGCGATGGGTATGCCAATAAAAAAGGATAGTGATGAAGGTGGTTCCGCGGCGTAGCGGTTCCAAAAATACAATGTGTATGAAGGGTTAGTTGCCTCGTTTGGTGAGGTTTTCAGGAAATAGGTATGGCAAGTAAATCAAAGATCGCAGCTGCAAAGCGACAGCCGAAGTTTTCGACGCGAAAAGTACAGCGTTGCATGCTTTGTGGCCGTCCGCGGGCCGTTTATCGCAAGTTTGGGATATGTCGTATTTGTTTTCGAAAACATGCCGATTTGGGGTTTATTCCCGGCGTTCGAAAGGCCAGTTGGTAGAGGACCGCACTTATGATGACTGATCCAATTGCCGACATGCTCACCCGTATTCGTAATGCGGTTCGCATTGAGCGGCCAACGGTTGATGTGCCAGCTTCAAAAGTGAAGCGAGGTGTTGCTGATGTTTTGAAGCGAGAAGGATTTATTTGGGATTGGCGTGAAGTCGAGGGTAGTACCTCGCCTCACCTGCAGCTCGAATTGAAATACGGACCGAATGGTGAGCGGCTCATTCGTCACATCAAGCGAGTCAGTTCTCCCGGGCGTCGGGTCTACAGCCGTTCGGCAAGACTTCGTCCGGTTTTGGGTGGCTTAGGGATTTCCATTCTTTCCACATCGAGCGGTGTTGTGAGTGATCGTGAAGCAAGGCAGCAGAAGCTTGGTGGTGAAGTGCTTTGTGAACTTTGGTAGTTAGATTTCCGGAAGAAAAAGCGAATATTTATTAAGGGTTAGGATTAACAATGTCTCGTATCGGCAAAGCTCCTGTGCAAATTCCCAAGGGCGTGAAGGTGGCCGTTGAGTCTGACGCAGTGAAGGTGGAAGGTCCGCTTGGAAAACTTGAGCAGCGACTTCATTCGGCCGTGACGGTCGAATTCGATCAGGCTGAAAGTAGTCTTTCGGTGAAACGTGAGGGTGATGATCGGATCTCACGTTCTGTTCATGGGCTGACGCGTGCACTCATTGCCAATATGGTTGAAGGTGTCGAGAAAGGCTATGAGAAGAAATTAGAAATTGTGGGTGTTGGATATCTTGCTTCAATTCAAAACAATACTCTGCAATTACGTGTTGGATTTGCAAATGAACTGCATGTACCAATCCCAGACGGCCTCACGGTCACTTGTCCTGATCAGACTCACGTGAGCATCAAGGGTATCAATAAGCAGCAGGTTGGTCAGTTCGCAGCGGAGGTGCGAGCGCTTCGTAAACCGGAGCCTTACAAGGGTAAGGGTATTCGGTATGAGAACGAACAGGTTCGGCGAAAAGCAGGTAAGGCTGTCACCAAGTAGTTTAGGTAAACCGGTAACTGAAGAAACAATTGAATTATGGATCACTCTCGAACACTTCGTCATCAACGTCAGCGTCGTCGTTTTCGCGTGCGTCGACATATACGCGGCACTGCGGATCGCCCTCGTTTGAGTGTCTTTCGCACAAGCAAGCATATTTATGCGCAAATTATTGATGATGCTTCTGGCAAGACGCTTGCGTCTGCCAGCACCATGGATAAACAACTTCGTGAAAATTTGGGTTTTGGTGGTAATCAGGCTGCTGCAGTTGCAGTCGGGCAGGAAGTTGCTGCTCGTGCAAAGGCAGCGGGTGTTTCGAGTGTGTGTTTTGATCGTGGAGCCTTTCAGTATCACGGTCGGGTAGCTGCTCTTGCTGATGCAGCCAGAGAAGCAGGACTCAATTTTTAGGAATAATCAGAACAAGAAAGATTTTGAAGGGAGCCATTTGTGTCGACCGGAACAAGACAGGATAAAGAGTCCAGAGCCGGAGGAGAATTTGCGGAAAAGGTGGTAAAGGTCCGCCGCTGTGCCACTGTTGTGAAGGGTGGTAGGCGTTTCAGTTTTGCCGGCCTTGTTGTCGTGGGAAACGGCCGTGGCAAGGTTGGGGTAGGATATGGAAAAGCAAATGAAGTTCCTCCTGCTGTTGAGAAAGCAATCAAGGACGGGATGAAAAATCTGGTCGAAGTTCCGCTGACTGGTGGAACGATCCCGCATCGTGTTGAAGGTGTGAGTGGTACAGCGAAAGTTTTGCTTCTGCCGGCGAGCCCGGGTACTGGGATTATTGCTGGTGCAGCTGTTCGTGCGGTCTGTGAGTCTGCAGGGATTCAAGATGTTCTCACGAAGTGCCATGGATCATTTAATTCGGTCAATCTGGTTAAAGCCGCGGTGGAAGCGCTCAAGCAACTGAGGACGCGAGAAGACGTGGAGCGGCTCCGAGGTATATCGCTCGGAGCAGAGTCGTCTAGTTCGTAGTTTGTCGTGAACATTTTTGAAAAACGGAGCCTTGGAAAATGAAACTCAACGATGTCAATCGTGGTGTGCATAAAAATAAGAAGCGGTTGCGCGTTGGTCGTGGGCCTGGCTCAGGGCACGGCAAGACTTCGGGGCGTGGGCATAAAGGTCAGGGCCAACTTGCTGGTTGGTCTGCTCCATCTATTTTTGAAGGTGGACGATCGCCGATTATTCGCCGGTTGCCCAAAAGGGGTTTTCATAATCGCTATGCTCGCAAAGTAGTGACTGTCAATGTTGGGCGTTTGGAAAAACGATTTTCTTCTGGTGATGAGATAACTCCTGAAAGCCTTCGTGCCAATGGCGTGTGTAAGGGTGTTTGGGACGAATTAAAAATTCTGGGAGAAGGAGGACTTTCAAAGTCGTTGAAGGTTTCTGCTCATCACTTTAGTGCTCAGGCGCGAAAAAAGATCTCCGAAGCAGGGGGGACGGTGATTGAGCTTTCTGGCCCAGCTCCCGTAAAACGCGGCGATGGAAAAAAGATTTCCAAACAGGCATCGCCGAAAGCGTCTGAAAAGGAGTAATCTGGAGTCGTCAGCGAATGATTTCGCGATCGATTAGCGAAAGGAATCGTCTTCGTGTTTGAGAAGTTACGAATTATTTTTACTATTCCTGAACTGCGGCAGAAAATTCTGCTCACGCTTGGGTTATTGGCCATTTATCGGGTTGGGTGGCAGGTCCCCTTGCCCATTGTGGACCCGGCCGCAATGTCTGCGTTTGCAGAGCAGTCAGAAGGTATTGCAGATCTTTTGAAAACGGTTGCGGTCTTTTCGGCGAGCCAGCTTTCTCAGGCAACGATCTTTGGGCTCGGTATCATGCCCTATATTTCGGCATCAATTATCTTTCAGTTGCTTGGCACGGTTTGGCCTCCGCTGGAACGCCTTCAGAAAGAAGGTGAGGCCGGTCGAAAGAAAATCAACGAATATACGCGTTATGCAACGGTTCTCGTTTGCTTGCTTCAGAGTTGGGCCTATGTGGCATTTCTCTCATCGACGCGAGTCGGTGAGATGTCTTTGATTCAAGCCGACTTTTTAGTTGATGGTCGGCTGCCGTTTGTATGGCAGTTGGTTGCGGTGCTGACCATGACAGCCGGAACAATTTTTCTCATGTGGCTGGGTGAGCAAATTGATGAATTTGGCATCGGTAACGGCATCAGCCTTCTTATCATGGCTGGTATTTTAGCAGGAATGCCGAGTGCTCTGATTGAATTAGGATCGGATACAAGTTGGGAGCTCGGTGGTGGTGGTGGAAAAATGGGGATCGAAACCTTGCTTGTTCTTGCAGCTTTGTTTGTGAGCGTTGTGGCAGGCGTTGTATTTATGACTCAAGGCCAGCGTAGAATTCCAACTCAAAGCGCCAAGCATGTTCGAGGACGGCGGGTTTACGGAGGTACTCGACAGTATCTTCCGCTACGGGTCAATCAAGCCGGTGTCATGCCAATTATTTTTGCAAGTTCATTATTGCTTTTTCCTCAAATGATTTTTCAGTATTTGGCAGGAGCATACCCTGGCAACTCTGTTCTTGCGGCCCTTCAGGATTCATTTACCAGAGGTCAATCTCTTTTGTATAACGTTTTGTATGTGCTGCTTATTTACTTTTTCTGCTATTTTTGGACAGCCATTACGTTCAACCCAAAGGAGATGGCAGATAATCTGAAAAATTTTGGTTCCTTCATTCCAGGGTATCGCCCAGGGAAACGTACGGCAGATTATCTTGAGAAGGTTATGGAGAGGATTACGTATGTAGGAGCAGCTTTTCTGTCACTTGTTGCTGTCATTCCAACAATTATCAGTGGAGCTCTTGGCATACCCCCTCAAGTTGCAAGTTTTTATGGTGGAACTGGTTTATTAATTGCGGTAAGTGTTGCGTTTGATCTTGTTCAGAAAATAGATAGCCACTTAGTAATGAGAAATTACACAGGGTTGCTTGAAAAAAACTAGTGTCTGTTCAATTGTCAGCAGTCATTGAAGCGGTGATGCATCTTGCATGTACTGTTATTTATCATAAGAGCTACGGATAGTTCATGCGGATCATCCTGATCGGACCTCCCGGGGCAGGCAAAGGCACGCAGTGCCAACGGCTGATTGAGTATCTTCAGGTGCCCCATCTATCGACTGGAGAAATGCTGCGAACGGCCATTCAAGAGGGCACCGCAGAGGGGGTGGAGGCAAAGGATTTCATGGAGCACGGTCAACTTGTCCCGGATGCTCTTGTGCTCAACATGATTACAAAGCGGCTGGAGTCCCCCGATTGTCGCCATGGTTGTTTGCTTGATGGATTTCCAAGGACCCTGCCTCAAGCGGAAATGTTGGATGATCTCCTTGAACGACGAGCTATGAGTGTTGACGGGGTAATTGAGTTGGTTGTTCCTCGTGATGAACTTATTCGCCGAATGATGGCTCGAAAACGAGAAGACGATAACCCAGATGTATTCGCGAGGAGAATCACGAGTTTTGAAACACAAACAGCCCCACTGATCAAGTTTTATTCGAGGCAGGGCAAATTGGCGAGTATCGACGGGCTTGGGGATACAAATGAGATTTTTGAGCGAGTGAAGTTGGCAGTGGATACATTTGATCGTAAGAGTCGAAGGCGAAGATAGCCAAATCGATATAGTTAAGATTGATCGGAAGGCGGCTTGTTCTCGAATCAATGACGAATAATCTACGAAGTTCTAAATAGACGTTCGGTAGTTCTCCTACAAGGGGTTGGTTTGTGTGGGATTGGGCTTCAGTGATTTGAACCGTATACTCGTTAGGATCACTAAATATTTTTCAGGCGTTGGGAAGGTTCTTCATCGTGGTGAATTTGCGTTCGGCTAGAGAAATATCTGCTATGCGTCGTGCTGGACTGCTTGTGTGGGGTGCTCACCAACTGGCAAAGTCTTTGGTTCGACCGGGCATCACAACAGGAGAGATTGATGCTGCTGTTGAAGAGTTTTTTCTTGAAAGAGAGGCCATTCCCCTTTTTAAAGGTGTACCGGGAAAGACGCCTTTTCCAGCAGTCTGTTGTATGTCAGTGAACGAGGAAGTTGTCCACGGAATACCCGGGAATCGAATTCTTCTCGACGGTGATGTTGTGAGCATTGATACCGGCTGCAAGATTGATGGATGGTGTGGTGATTCAGCGATGACGTATCCGGTTGGCCAGATCGCGAAAGAAGTTCAGAAACTCCTTGACTGTACATCTGGTGTTCTTTACTTAGCCATTGAGTTGATGTCGGCCCGAAGTCGTTGGAGTGATGTGGCCTCTGAAATGGCAACGTATGTCCGAGACCATGGTTTTTCGGTTGTGGAAAACTTCGTTGGTCACGGTATTGGCCGTAACATGCACGAAGATCCTCAGGTTCCAAATTTTTGCTCGCCCTCCTTTCGACGCAACCACGATTTTGACCTTGAGCCGGGCTTAGTGATTGCAGTCGAGCCAATGGTGAATATGGGTTCAAAAAAGGTGAAGCCCATGCCTGATCACTGGACTCAGTCAACGGCAGACGGAAAGCCAAGTGCACATTTTGAGCATACGCTGGCAATCACTGAATCTGGAATTCGTGTACTCACCGGAGCCCCAGAGCCAGGAGAGTCTTTTGATCTCCCTGTCAAGCCGGAAAAAGCCACCCCCTTGTGAATTACCCTCTTTCGATCCTATACTTTGGAGCTCCTTTGATTCGCTTTTGACCTCCCCGGTCAGAAGATCCCCCCCTGTGAGTTTGAGCATGAAGGTTCGCGCAAGTATTCGCAAAATGTGCGAAAAGTGCAAAATTGTGAAGCGGCGAGGCGTGGTCTTCGTTGTGTGCTCTGATCCACGCCACAAGCAAAGGCAGGGGTGAGGAGGTAGTAGTTTTCATCACTCTTTAGCCACTGCAGGAGTGCTGAAAACTCTGACAATCATTCCGGATAGTAGTGTAGGTTTTCATTTTCAAAAACAACAGACTGATTCAATATTGGACTATTCGTTATGCCACGACTTCTAGGCGTTGATATCCCGTCAGAGAAAAAAACGGTTTACTCATTGCAGTACCTTTATGGTGTTGGGCCTCGTGTTGCGAGGGAGCTTTGCCACAAGGCTGGTATTGAACCACTCGGTATGGCTCGTGAACTTCACGAAGATGAGTTGGCTCGTTTGGCTGCACTCTTGGATAAAGACTATGTCGTGGAAGGTCAATTGCGTAGGCAGACCGCCCAGAGTGTTTCTCGTCTGAAGGATATCGCATGCTATCGAGGTTTGCGTCATCGTCGTGGCCTGCCTGTTCGCGGTCAGAGAACTCGTACAAATGCGCGTACCCGAAAGGGGCCGAAAAAGACTGTGGCTGGCAAGAAGGGCGTAAAGGATCTTAAGTAAACTTAGTTTTAGGTAGGAATTTGAAAAACAATGTCTAAGGCCACGAAATCTTCAAAAAAGAAAAACGTTACAGCAGGGATTGCCTTTATCCACGCTAGTTTTAACAACACAACAGTGACGATCACTGACCATCGAGGTGATACGCTTTGTTGGTCAAGCGGAGGCACGTGTGGCTTTAAGGGGAGCCGGAAAGGTACCCCGTTTGCCGGTCAATGTGCGGCGCAGCAGGCGGCGGAAAAAGCCTCCAAGTTTGGTGTGAAGGATTTAGAGGTGCGAGTGAAGGGGCCTGGGAGTGGTCGTGAAAGTGCGATTACTGCTCTGACTGCTGCTGGCATGAACGTAAAGAGTATTGAGGATATTACTCCTCTCCCTCATAACGGTTGTCGTCCACCGAAAAAACGTCGTGTTTGAGTAATGTCCAATTTGTATGAGTTATGTTCCTAGTAGGTATCTCGGTTTTTAGACACTTTTGAGTTGTTCAAGGAGTATTTGATGCATATTCGCTGGCGTGGGCTTGAGCTTCCCGGGGCTGTGACGCCTGATTCCAAGACACTGTCGCCAACATACGGCAAATTTACGGCTGAGCCCTTTGAGCGTGGTTTTGGTACGACAGTTGGCAACAGCCTTCGGAGAGTGCTTTTGTCAAGTCTGGAGGGGAGTGCGATCACGCAGATAAAAGTTGGTGGAGCTCTCCATGAGTTCACAACCATCAAAGGCGTGCTCGAGGATGTTACAGACATCGTGCTTGCAGTGAAAAGTCTTGTTGTAAAAAACAACAGTGACTCGACTCGTGTGATTCGCGTTGAGAAAAGTGCGCAAGGGGCTGTCACGGGTGCAGATGTCCAAACCGATGAAGCGGTTGAAGTCGTGAATAAGGATCTCGTCATCGCCACTCTAACGGATGATATTCCTTTCGAGTTAGAAATGGTTGTTGAAAATGGTCGTGGTTATGTCCCGGCTAGTGAGCATACCCCTGATGCACAGGAGATCGGGATTATTCCGGTTGATGCAGTATTTAGCCCGGTGACTCGTGTTCGCTATGAGGTCGAGGAAACACGGGTTGGCCAAAAGACGAATTATGACAAATTGACTATGGAGATATGGACTGATGGCACGGTGACTCCAGAAATGGCTATGGTTGAGGCGGCTAAAATTCTTCGGAAGCATCTCAATCCATTTGTTGCGTATACCCAGCCAGATGCGGCTGTCAGTTTGCCGGCTGCAAGCGATGTGCTCTCATTGGAAGCTCCACTCGAGAGTCGTCTTGGAATGCTTGTGTCCGATTTGAGGTTGTCGCTGCGTGCGAACAACTGTCTGCATGAATCAGGTATTGCAAGCATTCGAGACCTTGTGTCTCGAACTCGTGAAGAGTTGCTTGATGTTCGGAATTTTGGTGAGACCACCATGCAGGAAATTGATGAAAAGCTCAGTGAGCTTGGTTTGCGTCTGGGAATGGATTTGTCGGTTCAATCTGCTGAGTAGTGATTCGTGTCTCTTCTCAAGTTGAAGATAGAAGATTTTGGTTTTCGTTTGTAGGAATAAATCGTTATGCGTCACCGAAGAAAAGGCCGAATCCTTGGGCGTAGTCCATCTCATCAGCGAGCTCTTTTGAGAAACCTTGCTTCCGCTCTCATGTTGACTGAACGGGATGCAGATAGTGATGAAGTAGGTGCTCCGGCAGTCAAGGGTCGAATCACCACGACTGTTGCAAAGGCAAAGGAAGTTCGGCCGTTGGTAGAGCGATGTGTGACGCTTGCAAAGAAAGGTTTGCTTGCAGAGGGGCATGCACAATCATTTGCTACTGATGCTGAACGAGATTCTGCAGAATGGAAGAAGTGGCGAAAAAGTGATCAGTGGAATCAGTGGGCGCAGGCCATCGCACCCGCTGTTGCAGCGAGGCGAAAGGCCGTCACTCTTTTGGGGAGTAAGCAGGCTGTTCGGGTGCTGTTCGAAGAAATCGCACCTCGATATTCGGATCGTCCGGGTGGTTACACTCGGATCCTGAAGTTGGACAAGCCGCGACTCGGTGATGCGGGCCCTCAGGCATTGCTTGAGTTTGTTGAGGCATCAGTGGCGGCTTCTCAGGCTCCGCAGGTTGCTGCCTCTGAGGAAGCCTGATCGGCTCAATGAAGTATTTCTGAACGCTTCATTCAAAAAGATAAGCAGACGACTGCTAGATATGCAGCACCTAGGGAGGCAGTCTCTTTTTTTCGTATAAAAAAGTTTTTTTGCGTGGGTGTTGCTGCAGTTGTCGCCTTGAAAAAACCGGAATGTGCAGCTGGCAGGGCTATAGTTTTAGCGAAAGGTGCCTCGTCTTTGCGTGGATTAAAACGATGTCTTTATAAGTGCACCAGAAACAATCCACGGTCTGTATGTCATTAGTAATGATGATTAGGCTACGAAGGCACAATTGCGTTCTTTGATATGGAATGGCTAAAGGGGGGGCACGTGCTCCTTTTCAGAGCAATGTCTGTCCATTTTTAGCGTGCTTTTATGGTCCTTTCATGAAATTAGATGTCGCTCGTGAAGAGTCACACTGGGGGCGTCCAAAATCTTCTTTTTTATGAGTTTTTTGTGGTCTTTGGTGTCGTTTGCAGTATATACTTTCAAGGTTTTGAGTTAGCTTCCTAGCTGAAGATAGATTTTCTTGTTTGGTTGAGTGCTGAGGGTTTCCATGAGACGAATGCCTTGTCGCGGATGTGAATGTTTTCTACTGATCGCTGCCTTGTTGTGGATGCCGCTTGTTGAAGCAAATGAGACGGTGTCGTCATCCAGCGGAGTTGGAACAAGCAGTCGTGCGGATGATTTTGGTATTCCTCACGTTGCGTTTATCAATAATCAGATTGAAGAAGGCTGGAGCGATGCAGGTATTCGTCCGTCTCGTCCAGCCACCGATGGAGAATGGTGTCGCAGGGTATTTCTCGACATCGTTGGTCGTATTCCCTCTCTCGAGGAGTTGGAGGCCTATAGCAAGGGTTCGTCATATTCCAGGCGAGAAAAACTTGTTGATCAACTGCTTAGTGACGATTACGTAGATGAGTATGCAAGGCATTGGACCGATGTGTGGACAACGGTTCTTATCGGACGTGATGTCGATAATGATCTTGTTGATCGGCCCGGTATGCGGCAGTACTTGCGACGAGCATTTTCTAAAAATATTTCTTACGATCGTTTCATGGAGGAACTTGTTACTGCGTCCGGGGTGAACCGTAATGAGACAGAGATAGAGAACTTTGATGGGGCTGCTAATTTCTTGACTGGAAAACTTGCGGAAGGTGGTGTGCAGGCCGCCGCAAAGACAGCTCAGATCTTTCTTGGTATTCAAGTTCAGTGCACTCAGTGTCATGATCATCCCTTCAATAATCACAAGCAGAATCAGTTCTGGGAATTCAATGCATTTTTTCGTCAGACGCGAGCTCTCCGTCGGTTCGCTGGTTCTCGTGAGGTGCAGGCCGTTGAGCTCGTTGATGAAGACTTTGCAGGAGAGCAGGGCAGTAATCCTGAGGAAGCTGAAATATTTTATGAGCGACGCAATGGCCTGATGAAGGTTGCCTATCCCGTTTTTGTGGATGGCACAGCGATCGAACGTAGTGGGTATATGCCTGGTAAGTTTGATGATGGTACTGACTATGGCGTCCATCGCAGATATGAGTTGGCACAGTTGATGAAATCGAGTCCCCTTCTTCCAAAAGCTATTGTGAATCGGATGTGGGGGCAGTTTCTTGGGTACGGATTTACAAAGCCAGTAGATGATCTTGGGGAACATAACCCACCATCTCACCCGGAACTTCTTGAAGGGCTTGCTAATCGGTTTCGTGAGCAGAGTTTTGATTTGAAAGAGTTGATTCGCTGGATTGTTCTTTCTAAACCGTACTCTTTGTCGAGCCGCTTTAGTTCGGCAAATGGAGTTGATGATCCGTCTGTGGGAGAGACTCCTCTTTTCTCGCGATTCTACATGCGTCAGATGCAGGCAGAACAGTTGTATGAATCGCTGCTAATAGCTACGAAAGCGGGTTCGTCAGGCGGTGAAGAGGCTGCCAAGATGAAGGATCGATGGATGTCGCAATTTATCATTGCCTTTGGAACAGATGAAGGAGATGACGCAACGACATTTAATGGTTCAATTCCTCAGGTTCTTATGATGTTCAATGGTGATCTTGTCAAAAAGGCGACCTCTGTTAACAAAGGCGGTTTTCTCGATGACATTGCCAATGGCAGTTCAAGTAATTCATCAAAAATCAATACCCTCTACATGGCTGCGCTCGCTCGAAAGCCAACATCTAGGGAGATCAAAGCAGCAAATTCAATTATGCTTTCCCAAAAAGGGGATGCATGTAGTGCCTTACAGGACGTCTGGTGGGCCGTTCTCAATTCAAACGAATTTATCATTAATCACTAAAACAGATTTTGACGAAAAGACAAATCGTACTTTCTTAACAAGGAGATTTTCCCATGGCACACTTTGCCCTTCCTCACGACATGACCCGTCGACATTTCATGAGTCATCTTGCAGGGGCAGCTGCACTTGCTGGGCCTGCAACGACCTTTACCAACTCAATTCTTGCAAATGCTCCAGACATGAAAAAACGTCACAAGGCTGCTATTCTCCTTTGGATGGGAGGAGGGCCGAGTACGATGGATATCTGGGATCTCAAGCCAGGTGCACCAACCGGTGGAGAATTCAATCAGATATCAACGTCTGCTGACGGAGTTGCGATATGTGAACATATGCCATTAATGGCGCAGCAGATGCACCATATGTCAATCATTCGTTCGATGAGTACGCGTGAAGCTGATCATATGCGGGGACGATATTACATGCACACCGGTTATGTCCCAAATCCAAATGTGGAACACCCGAGCTATGGTTCGGTGGTTGCCCATGAGTTGGCTGATCAGGTGCCGGAACTCGAAATTCCGCCATTTGTCTCTGTTGGAGGAAATAGCATAGGTCCAGGATTTTTGGGAATGACATGGGCTCCTTTTGTTGTGAACTCAAATGGAAGCGTTCGCAATCTTGATATGGGTGTTGACCCATCTCGGATGGCTGCTCGTTTGAACATGCTGTCATCAATAGAGCAGAAATTTATTGGTGAAAAGCGAGGCGGAGCAGCCGAAGATCACGAAAAAGTTCTTGATAAGACAGTCAAGCTTATGTCGAGTGATCAAATGGCCGCGTTCAAGGTTATGGAAGAGCCAGAGGCGGTTCAGGAGCGATATGGTCAAACCGGTTTTGGAAGGGGCTGCTTGATGGCGAGGCGGCTTGTTGAAGCAGGTGTGCCATTTGTGGAAGTAGATCTGGGAGGCTGGGACAATCACAACGACATTTTCAATACGCTGGCGGACCGCAAATTGCCAGAGCTTGATAAGGCGATGAGTGCCCTAGTGTCTGATTTGGCAGATCGTGGCATGCTTGACGATACGGCTATTATTTGGATGGGAGAATTCAGCCGAACGCCAAATATTAATGGAAATGGTGGTCGTGACCATTGGGCTCGAAGTTGGAGTGTTGTTGTTGGTGGTGCGGGCTTTAATCGGGGAATGGCCGTTGGCGAGACTAGTTCTGACGGGAAAGAAGTCGTGACAGATCCGTACACATCGCAGGACGTCATGGCGAGCGTGCTCCATTCTCTTGGGATTTCTCTTGAGAAGACATTCACTGCGAAGAATGGCCGCCCAATGAAGATTGCCAATTCTGGTCGGCTGATCAAAGAGCTCTTCAGTTGATGGAATTCGGTTATCCCGTGCCTTGGTGGCCTTGATAGCGTTCAGCGGTACACTGTTGAAGGTGGCTTTCGGTCTGGTTCTGAACGCATTGTGTTCGCCAGGAGCAAGTGGATGGCGGTCGATCTTGACGTTGATACATGGAGTATTGCTGACGCTGCAGACCTTTATGAGGTTGCAAGGTGGGGGAACGGATATTTTTCTGTCAGTCCTTCAGGTACGCTTTGTGTGCATTCCAATAAGGATTCATCAGCTGGCATAGACCTCAAGCAACTCGTTGATCGACTGCAGCAGCGTGGTATCGATCTTCCTATTCTGCTGCGGTTTACAGAGATCCTGCAGCATCGTCTGGGTGAAATCCATCAGGCGTTCAAACACGCAATACAAGAGAGTGGCTTTGAGGGAGAGTATTGCTGTGTGTATCCAACGAAAGTGAATCAACAGAGACAAGTCGTAGAAGAAGTTCTCCGATTTGGAAAAGAATACCATTTTGGTGTTGAGGCTGGCAGTAAACCAGAACTCTTGGCCGTGATTGCTCTCACGGACAATGACACACCCATTATCTGTAATGGATTCAAGGATGATGAATTTGTTGAGATGGCTATGTTGGCTCAGAAAATTGGTCGTCAGATTATTCCAGTCGTAGAGCGTTTTTCTGAGTTGCAGATGATTCTTGAATGTTCAGAACGAGTTGGCGTACGGCCTAGAATTGGTATGCGTTTGAAGTTGGCTACTCGAGGAAGCGGCCGTTGGCAGTCATCCGGAGGCTTTCGTAGTAAGTTTGGACTGACTGTCAGCGAACTCATTCGAGGGCTTGAGGTTCTTCAGTCAAAAGGCATGCAGGATTGCTTTCAATTACTTCACTTTCATCAAGGGAGCCAGATCACAAATATTCGTCATATCAAGGCTGCCCTAAATGAGGCGTCTCGCGTTTATACGGAACTTGTCAAGCGAGGGGCGGGTCTTCGTTACATTGATGTTGGTGGTGGGCTTGGTGTTGATTATGATGGATCGCAAACAAATTTTGAGTCAAGTGTGAACTATAGCCTGCAAGAATACGCAAATGATGTGGTGTATCAGGTTCAAAATGCTTGTGATGAAGCTGGTGTAGCCCATCCAACTATTATTTCTGAAAGTGGACGAGCCGTTGTCGCGTATCACAGCATGCTGATTTTTAGTGTGCTTGGTGTTTCGGAACAAAATGGACATGAGGATATTACTGACATTTCAAATGATGTTGAGCAACCGCTTCATGATTTGCTTGAAACATTCCAGTCGATTAATGTGCGTAATTTGCTTGAGAGTTTTCATGACGCACAACAGTCACTTGATATGGCGATGAACCTATTTGCTGGAGGATACTTGCCGCTTGATCAGCGTTCGGCGGTTGAGAACTTATATTGGTCAATCTGTCGCAAAATTGTGAAGTTGACTAAACAGTTGGATTTTGTTCCAGAGGAACTTGAATCATTAGCATCGTCGTTGTCTGATACCTATTTCTGTAACTTTTCACTTTTTCAATCAATCCCAGATAGTTGGGCAATCAAGCAACTTTTTCCTGTGCTTCCTATTCATCGGCTTGACGAACGGCCTGAACAAAATGCAGTACTTGGTGATGTGACATGTGACTCAGATGGTAAGATTGACCACTTCATTAACAGGCGCGATGTACGACGCACATTACCACTTCATGGATGGAGGAATGAGCCGTATTATTTGGGTGCCTTTCTGATTGGAGCGTACCAAGAGATTCTCGGCGATCTCCATAATTTGTTTGGTGATACTAATGCTGTGCATATTAGCACCGACGAGCGAGGGGAGGCTGTTGTTGATGCAGTTGTGAAAGGTGATACGGTTCGGGAAGTTCTTGACTATGTTGAATTTGAACCAGATCAGTTAGTGCAGCATTTACGGACATCAATTGAGCAGGCTGTACGCTTGGGACGCATTGGTGACAATGAGGCTGGTCGATTCCTCAGATTCTATGAGGAGGGGCTAGGTGGTTACACATACTTAGAGGAGCCCTCACAGAGTTGATTGCCCCATGCATTTGATTCGCTTAGGTGGCATTTCCCTCAATCAGACGCCTCTCGATTGGGATGGGAATCGAGACAGAATACGATCCGCTCTCTCGGCTGCAAGAGAGAGAGCGTTGAGCATCGTATGCCTTCCAGAGTTATGTGTCTCTGGCTATGGGTGTGATGACATGTTTCAGTCGCCTGGCGTGCTTCGGGCTTCATGGCAGGTGCTCCAAGAGATTCTCCCTGACACTCAAGGGTTGATAGTATCACTGGGACTACCAGTACGATTTGAAAGTGCAGTATTTGATGCCGTTGCGTTGGTTGTAGATGGAACTATTCTCGGGCTGGTTGCCAAACAGCATCTTGCCGGAGAGGGAATTCATTACGAGCCGCGCTGGTTTCAGCCTTGGCCACAAGGTAGAAGAGGCCACTTGTCTATTGACGATCGTCAAGTGCCTATTGGTGATCTCCGATTCGATTGCGGAGGAGTCAGAATCGGTTTTGAAATATGTGAAGATGCCTGGGTTTCTGACAGGACTGGGGCACAACTCGCAGCAAGGGGTGTTGATGTCATTTTGAACCCTTCAGCAAGTCATTTTGCCTTTGGGAAAGATGACATAAGGCGCCGTTTTGTTCAGGAAGGAAGTCGTGCATTTGGGTCAGCATACGTTTATACAAATCTTCTTGGTAACGAAGCTGGGCGAGCGATCTATGACGGCGGAGTCATCATTGCCTCTGATGGAACAATTGTAGCTCATGGTAGACGATTTTCCTTTGCGGATATGTCTATTGCTGAATCGGTAATCGATGTAGATGCTCTACGCGTTGCTCAGTCAAAGCGTTCTTTTGCCCCATCTTCTGAAAATAATTCTGAAGAGTGTGTTGTATCGCAATGGGCACCAACCGTGCTTGATGAGCATAATCCCATGGCAATTGCTGACGCGCGAGATACGTGGGAGCACGGGAATACTGTGAAGGAAGAAGAGTTTGCAAGAGCAGTAGCGTTAGGCCTTTTTGACTCACTTCGAAAAAGTGGTTCAAAAGGATTTGTTGTGTCGATAAGTGGAGGAGCAGATTCTGCTGCAGTCGCCTGTCTGGTTGCTCTAAGTGTCCAGCTATCTCTTCAAGAATTATCAAGAGATGAGGTGTTGTTGCGTCTTGGAATAGCACACTTGGTTGATGAGCAAGATGAGCATGCTCTTATGAAACAAGTGCTCACATGCGTCTACCAGTCAACAGTGAACTCAGGTTCCATCACACGAAATGCAGCAAGAAAAGTAGCTCAATGCATCGGAGCAACATTTCTTGAATTCAATGTTGAGCCAATGGCCGAAGCATATACGTCAGAGGTTATGAAGGCGATTGGTCGTCCTTTGGAATGGAAGAGCGATGACATTGCATTGCAGAACATTCAGGCTAGGGCTCGTTCCCCGGGAATATGGATGCTTGCCAATGTAAAAAAAGCATTGTTGCTTTCTACGAGTAATCGTTCCGAGGCAGCCGTTGGTTACGCTACGATGGATGGGGATACCTCGGGGGGGCTTGCCCCTGTTGCTGGCATTGACAAAGCTTTCCTAAGGCGTTGGCTTATTTGGTTGGAGGAGATTGGTCCCGAGGGAGTAAAGTCATTTTCGGACCTCGCGCATGTGAATGTTCAACCCCCTACCGCAGAATTACGACCTGCTCATTTTGAACAGACAGACGAGGCAGACCTGATGCCGTATGAGGTGTTGGATGCCATTGAGCGATATGCTATTCGTGACAAACAGATGCCGATTGAGGTTTGGTATCAAATACAATCGATATTCCCGAATTATTCACACACTCAGTTGTCTAAATGGATTGAGATGTTTTTTGAGTTGTGGAGTCGAAACCAATGGAAAAGAGAGCGTTATGCTCCCTCATTTCACTTGGATGATGAAAACCTTGATCCTAAAACATGGTGTCGTTTTCCAATCCTTTCAGGAGGCTTCAAGAGAGAAATCAAAGAGTTAAGAGAATTGGTTGATTCTCAGAAAGAGTAGTCGCTCCAACTGCTAGAAAAATGAAAGTGTTGTATCACGTATTTTCAGGCAGTCGTTAATAATGTCCTCGTTCTACTGCCTTTGCTCAGCCTGTATCATCTTTGAGAACATCAAAGAGATAAGCAGCCAAAGCCGATGCTGCTTGGTGAGCATTTTCTCTCAATTCAGCAAGCTCAACCAGAATAGATGGCCTTTTCCACGCCATACGTAAAGCAGTGCCGGCCTGTCGAGACGTAGTCTTGATTGAAGCTAAAGCAGCCACATCAGAGGAAATTGTTTCGGAGGCCACATCACTCACCGTACGGATCACACTCCATGGAATGCCTGCGTGAATAGCTTCTTGGGCAATCCACCATGATTCCATGTCTACGGCAATGGCACCGGTTGTGGCATTGAGGACTTCTTTTTCTTCGATCGTACAGGCTACAGAATCTTCCGTAATCAGAAGCCCCTCAACTGGCTTTTTGTGATGAGAGGCCTCTGTCATAGTGGGAACGGTTTGAAAAGAGGTGTTATTTTTTTTTCCTATTTCTTGAGGAATGACAATGGCATTGTGAGAAAGTTGTGGGGAGAGACCACCGCAGATGCCAGCCGCTATGATGTTTTTTGGGTGGTGGCCATCAATCACTATTCTTGTGGCTTGCTGTGCTGCAGTTTGTCCGACACCGGCTTCTATTAAGGCGATACGTTGTGTTCCGAATGTTCCAAGAGTAATCCGTTGTCGATCTGTTCGAAGATGTAAAGGATCCGTCAGTTTTTGCCTCAAAGGTCGTGCTTCCAAAGGAAGCGCAACAACAATCGCATGGTCAACGTGCTCAAGGAGAATAGACATCAAACTACAAGTCACTAAGGAGTAAGAAAAACATGTTTTTGACCCATTTTTAGTCGTTTTTGATGAAAACCAAACGGCCTCGCACCCAACGTCAATGATTGCTAAAGTCCGAATTATCTGTGGTGATCATGACGGATTTTGTTGTGAATGAGTAGTTCAGGAGGAGAGGCTTTCGTGCCATTATCTCAATCCCTTAGTAAACGCATGGTGTTGGTTTGCAGTCTCATTTGTGTTGGTTCTCAGGTGTTTGCACAAGAGGCCGTCCAATTGCAGCAAAATGCAAGTGCATCTCCTCAGCTCAATCCTCAGGAACAGCAGGCTTTGGATCGGTTATTAATTGCTTGGGAACGTCGTAATGAAGCAGTAAAAACGTGGTCATGTAGTTTTCACAAATGGGAATATAATGCTTGGAGCCCTTCGGCAGGAGATGGGGAGCAGTTGGCGTTCGCAGAAAAAAGTGGAGAGATCAAGTATGCTGCTCCGGACAAAGGCCTCTTTCGAGTAAAGCAGTCAAAGCAATGGAATCCAGAGGCTCGTCGTTATCAAGTTCAGTCTGGTGACTCTGCAGAACACTGGGTGTGCAACGGCTTGAGTATTTATGAATTTCGACATTCAGAAAGGCAACTGAGAGAAACAAAACTGCCACCAGAAATGCAGGGTAAGGCGATTAGTGAAGGGCCACTTCCCTTTGTGTTCGGTGCAAAAGCATCAACATTGAAAAGGCGCTATGCCATGAGGATCATCACACCAAGAACGGTCAGCGATCAGGTGTGGCTCGAAGCATTGCCCCGATTTCAGGCTGACGCTGCCAACTTCTCAAAGGTAGAGTTGATTCTTCAGGCTCAAGACTTGATGCCTTTTGCTATTCAAATCTACAAACCCGGAGGTCAGGATCGAGATGTTTATCAATTTGATCCAAAGACAAGTCTGATCGATCGTGGGCTCGACCTCATTCGTGACTTTTCAAGGCCAATGACGCCACTTGGTTACAAATACATTGTAGAAGATCATTCTGCGAATTGAACGAGACCTTTTCCTGCAAAGACAGAGTGTAAGGACGTTCAAATAGCCTCCTTTGAGCATCGATGCCATTTCGTTCTCAGAAAAAGGTATACTTAGAGTATCCTTTAAGAGAGAGGTTGAGATGCCAATTATTGATTCTTCACATCCGCTTGCTGAGTTGTTGCAAAAAGATCAACGGTATCCCTTAGAGGCATACATATTCATCCTAGAATCTTTGTCATTTGCGCAAGACTCATTGGGCATGGGAGTAGAGCCTCCCGAGGACGATGTAAAGACAGGTGGAGAGAAACGTAGCCCTGGTTCTTCTGGTGGTCACTCGAAATTGGATCATCGTCGTCGTCCTGAACGGCACCTTACTGGTCAGGAGTTATGTGAGGCAGCCCGTCAGTACGCGCTTCAACAATATGGCTTTCTTGCGTGTACAGTATTGGCCACATGGGGGCTGAGATCGACGAATGATTTTGGTGAACTTGTGTTTAATATGATCGATATCGGCCAGATGCGAAAGACTCGCAATGATAAACGAGAAGACTTTCATGGAGTCTATGACTTTCAGGAGGCTTTTTCTCGTGACCTTGAATTTGTTGCTCCTGATACAAAATAGGTGACTGGTATGACTGTTCAAACAGACGCAGGACACATCTCAATCAGCACTCAGCGTTCCATCTTGATTGTAGTTGGGTTGGTAGAAATATCGTGGTTGTTTTTTCTTAGCTGGATGGCTGTGAAGGCGTGATTCCGTATCTTGATAGTTTGCCGTTGTGGACTGCTTTTTTGCCGCTTGGGCTGTATTTCTTAGTAGTTGGAGTAGCCCATCTGCGCAAGAAGCCTGTGGCAATAAGTGGCTCGCTTGACTGGACATTATTAGGTGTTGCTGTCGCAGGATTCATGGCAGTCGGTCCATTAGCACTTTTGCAGCCAGTCATGGGGCGGGCTCCGTGGACAGTGATTCTTTTAGTCGTTTTATGTGTATTGATTGTTTCGCTCATGACACTGCTTTCTCGCCCAAGGCTTGTGATATACAACATTTCAGCAGAACAATTGCGTCCTCTGCTAGCGGATGTGGTTGCAGATTTAGATACGACAGCTCGTTGGGCTGGAAGCACAGCAGCTTTACCCACAAAGCAACTGGAAGTTCGAATGGAGTGTCAGGGGCCTTGGCGAACCATAAGCATCGTTGCAAATGGGGAACGTGCAGGTCTTATTGCGTGGTCTGAGCTGTGTAGCCAACTTCGAGAGAAACTTCTTGGGATTCGGGTTCGCTCCAGTCCTTGGGCAGCGTTTTTTATTCCTTTGGGAACGCTCATTCTTATTGGTTCACTGTCATATGCATTTTTTGCATCAATCAAGAGCGATAAACCATTGCAATCTTTGGGAGAACAGCCTGATGCCAGTCCACGTCGACCTGTCTCCCCATGAAATATCAGTGCCCATTGTAGTTCGTAATGCCTCACCGGCACGTCTATACGAAGATGCGGTGTCTCGAGAGCATGCGGGCATTATGTCGAGTGGTGCGATAGCAATTCGCTCTGGAGCAAAGACAGGCCGGAGTCCTGCTGACAAGCACCTGGTTCGACACCCGAAGTCTGAAAAAGAGGTTTGGTGGGGGAGTGTGAATCATCCTATTGATGAACAAACATTTCTTCGAAATCGACAAAGAGCCATCGATTACCTCAACACTCGTGACCAGATATATGTGTGCGATGGATTTGCAGGCTGGGAGCCAGCGAGCCGACTGAAAATAAGAGTTTTTTGTGCTCGTGCCTATCATGCGCTCTTCATGCAGAACCTCCTCATTCGTCCAACGCTTGACGAGTTGGAAGGATTTGGTGCACCTGATCATGTTATTTACAACGCAGGGCAATTTCCGGCGAATCCGTTCACTGCTCAGATGACAAGCAGAACAAGTATTGACTTGTCTTTAGAACGTCGGGAGCAGGTAATCTTGGGAACCGAATACGCAGGTGAGATGAAAAAAGGCGTATTCACAATGATGCATTGGTTGCTTCCCGCTCAAGGGATTCTCTCAATGCATTGTGCTGCTAATGAGGGAAAGAGCAGTAATGACGTTGCTTTATTTTTTGGTTTATCTGGAACAGGAAAAACAACGCTTTCAACTGACCCTGCTCGTCGGCTGATTGGTGACGATGAGCATGGCTGGGGAGACGATGGAGTTTTCAACATTGAAGGAGGATGCTACGCCAAGTGCATCCACCTTTCATCGTTGGAAGAACCAGAAATATATCAGGCAATACGATTTGGAACGG